>JBCCVV010000080.1:0-25069 GCA_039194925.1 Bacteroidota bacterium | reverse complement strand
CTACACAGCCATTTGTTTAATCCTATCGTCGTGATGTATTTTGTCATCATTTTTGACCATCTGCGTATCGCTGAAGCTTTAGCGGAAGTATAAAATGCCGCCAAAATGAATTTCTTTCTAACTTCTAGCCCAGGATTGCAATCCTGGGCTAGTGATGTTAAAGCCCGATAGGCTTTATTATTTGAAATATTATTCTGGCTGTGTAGTTACCAATTCTTGTTAACTCCTTTGCAAGTCATTGATCTCTAACTTTTCAGCTTTTTTTGCCAGGAGCTTAAGTACTGCGCGAGCTACTGCTATGATTTTCAATAATGCCTGTCCAGCAGAACCGGCGGGAAGCTTCAATTTGAAAATAAAGCACTTACAAATCATTTTAACATACCTTTTTAAAAAGCTCCGAAATTAATTTTCAAAAAATCAGCAAGCACTTTACAGAATCACTTAAAATCATATCCTTTACGTAAGAGAGAAAGTAGCTCGGTCGTGACCTGTGCCTCGTCTTGAATTCTGATGTGATGGGCATAAACATTATTGTAAACCGAAGTTTTGGCGATCAATGGATGTTCGATCTTTTCGGAGTAATAAAACTTAATATCCAACTGTTTCGCCATGGGGCGCACGATCAACCATGCTTTCTCTTTTGTAAAAATAATTGTTTTTGTGCTTGCCCCTACACTACAAGGCTCCCAGTCGATTACTCCAATCAGTAATTGATCAAAAGCGAGTATGAGATTCTCTGATGCACCTTCAAGGATATCATCAATCGTGTTAGTGGAGCACATATGAGATTGGTTGGTGTGCTTAAAATTTCGATTGCAGGTTGGGCAGGTCCACATTTGATTTGAAGATTTAAAAGATTTGAGAGATTTAGAAGACTTGAGAGATTGTAACTGCTCAAGTTATAAATAAAGTACCATTCAGCAGTAATTTTGTCAATTCCAAACTCTGGATTGTAATCCAAGGCTAGAAACATTAAAGTCTCACATCCTTTCTTTCCGTAAAATCAAAACCCATATTATCAATTATCCATTATTAATTATCAAATCACTTCCCCCAATTGACCGCTAAACAACAAATAGATCATTCGATTGAGCAACAGCTTTCTCGATGCATCTACCCTTTTGTATCGGCTTTCCAAATATTTATTTTCGCGGGTATTCACCAAAAAAATTGAGCTTTCGCCAATCTGAAATTTTCGATTCTCGGCAATGAGCATACGATTATAGTTTTCTACAGTTGCTACGATCAAGGTCAGCTGATCCTGGGTTTGGTTGATGTTATTCCTATACGTATCCAGCTTAACCGACAAGTCCTGATTTTTTAGCGTTCGTTCAAACTCGGTATCTCTTATTTTGAGATCATTGAGTGCTATTTTCCCACGTTCTTTTCTTTGCAAAATGGGATATGAAAGATTGACTCCCAACTTGAAGTTATTCGAACTGAACTGATCGAAGAGGGCATCCTCTGCCACTGCTACCAATGGATTGTACTGTACCCGCAAATCGGGTTTCAATTCTTCTCGCGCCAATCGCTGATCCAGGTTTAAATTATCAATTTTATAATCGTAAAGCAACAATTCAGGATGTGTTACCAGCCAGATGTCCTGCACCAAGGACAAGCTATCCACCGATCTGCTCATCATATCCATTTCCATTGGAGACGGTCGTGTAGAGCGATCTACCTCAAGCGGAATGACACCATCTTCCCATAAAAAGTTGTTCAATCCCAATACTGTATTTTCCAAATCCTGGACAGCCTTCTGAAAATCCAATTGCCTGCTTTGTAAGGAAATAAAAGACTCCAGCGTATCAATCGCTGGTACATCCCCATTCTGATAACTCACCTTCGTACCTTCAAATCTTAAGGTCGCCAATTCCTGCCCTTCCAAGGCAATCTGATAAAACTCCCATGCTACTTGCCAATTCAAATAGTTCGTTGCCGCATCATAGAGCACCTGATTGACCATAATAATCCTTTCCTGATCCGTCTCGTTTCGATAGATATCCGCACGTTGCAACGCTGCTCTTCGCTCGTCAATTACAAACCCTTTACCCAAGGGAACACTTATTCCAAGGTTCCATAACCCACGAGACGGAAGAAAATCACTATTGTTGAAATACTGACCAGAACTACGATCATATCCCGCTTTTAAATCCACTCCATACCAAGTTGGCACTTTCAATGCACCTTGACTCAGTGCATAATAATTCGTTTCATTAAACGACTTATGATCGAAACTCCCTTCAATTTTGGGATCGAATCCTCCTCTGGCAATTCGCTTGGTGCTTGCCGCCATATCAGATAACAAATCTGCCTGATACGTTACCGGATGATGTTCTCTCACTCTATCCATATAATCATCAAAAGATAGAACGCCTGTAACCTGAGCACCAATAGATCCGATAGATGCCAATCCTATAATGATCAATACTAACCTCATTTACTCATTCTTTTGATATCCTCAAAGGTTACACCGTGAGGTTTGGATTTTTCATTGTTATCCACTCTTACAAACACAATCTTGTCAATTGAAATAATTGTCTTTTGGGTAAAGAGATTGCGCACCAAACACTTCATCGTAATGCTTGTTTGACCAATCGATACGAACTCCATACCGATCTCTATTACATCTCCTTGCTTGGCTGACGAAACAAAGTTGATTTCTGAAATGTACTTGGTCACTACCTTCTGAGACTTCAACTTGGTCATGGTATAGATACCCGCTTCCTCGTCTATCCAACGCAACAACTCGCCCCCAAACAAAGTATTGTTGGCGTTTAAATTCTCCGGTTTGATCAATTTTCTTGAATAAAACTTCATACTGCATTTACATTTTTGTAAAATATCTCAGGCCTATTTGACCTTTTTCAAAGGAGCTTTTGTTTTGATACTCTTGGAGGTATCATTTTTGTAATAATCCGGAGGAAATCCATTCAACTGTCGCCACAGTTCATAGCCAACTTTGACGTCACTCAACAAGGTGATGGTATTCGCTCCACCACCCACTCGAACCTCTTTGGGCCAAGGTGCATCCTCCGAATCCGGAGCGATCAATATTCTGTATTTACCATTCTCACTAATGTCGTTATTGATGGCATACACTTCTCCACCAAACGTACCATAGCTGCTGTTGGGCCATCCACTGAATACGATAGCAGGCCAACCGTCAAATTGTACCCTCACCTTATCACCTAAGGCAAGCAGCGGCATATCCATAGGTCTGATAAAGCTTTCTACCGCAAGTTTATAATTGGTCGGAATAATATTTACCAATCCATCTCCTGCCTTGACCAACTCGCCTATTCCGGTTTTGATGGCAACAGTCACCATTCCATCGATTGGTGAGGTGATGAAATAATTAGCCTGTCTCACTTCATAACTGTTGTACTGAGATTGCAATTTATTTCTACTTGCGTCTGCATCATATTTTGCGGATAAGGCAGACATCCGTTCCGATCTGGATTTAGCGATCTTATCGTCGTATTCGTTGGTGATTCCAATTCTATTGGCCTCTAGGTTCAATAATTCATTTCGGTGTGTATTGATCTTATTTATGATCTCTACCACCTTTGCCTGTGCTTCTCTCAAGGAAAGACGTTTTGCTTCCAAATCCGTTAACGGTTTTAGTCCGTCGTCAAATAAATTCTGCGAACGTTGCAATTGATTTTCTGCAATTAGTTTTTTCGTCTCAGCAGCAACCAGGTCGATACTATCACTCTGAATTTTTAGATACGTCTGCTCAATTTTGATTTCATTTTGTTCCAACTTTACACTCTTCCCCTCAATTAAGGCTTGCAACTGCTGACCCAAATTATTTGCCTTTTCTTGGTATGCTTTTGAAGATTCAGACTTCGCAAAGATTTGATTCTCGGTATTGGGAAGAATATCCGGGTCCATATACTCTTCCTTTACTTCAGAGATTTGAATTATGGTGTCCCCTTTACTCACAATCGAGCCTTCTGTGACATACCACTTTTCTATCTTTCCAGCAATGGTGGTTTGGACCGTTTGTGGTCGATCATATGGGCTGAGCGTCGTCACATTGCCTCTCGCACGAATATTCTGTGTCCAGGGAAAAAACATCGCAATTATTGAAAAGATAAATAAGCCTATCATTAACCTTAATAAGACCTTTGTAACCGTTCTTTTTTCCAGGGTTCTGAAAGCTTTATATTTTTTCAGATCTATATTTTCATTTACTCTTTTCAGACTAATATTTAACATGACTTAATCGTTTTTAAATGAATCGTAAACCAATTGACCGCTATCCAATCTCACCTCATGATCGATGTATTTGGTCCAAATCGTATCCACGGCAGTGATGATAATAGTCCACGGAGTACCTTTTGCCGTAAGCTTTTGGATAATTTCTTCTTTTTCATTGGCTGGAACATGATCCAACGGATCTTCCAAGAGCAATAATTTAGGTTTGCTCACAATGGCTCTCGCCAAAATAATTTTATTCATAGCCGATCTTGGAATCTTTTGACCTTCCGGATCGAGCTTTGTATTGAGACCCATGGGTAAGGTCTTAATGAATCCTCCTAAATTGGCCATTTCAATTGCATCCACCACGTCCTCTGTATCCAGGGTAGTTCGGCCCATGGTTATATTATCCAGCAAAGTGCCTTGAAAAATTTGATTGTTGCTCAATGCAAAGCCGATATGCCGTCTTAATGAATTATTATTTAGAGATTGTAATGCTAATCCGTTGAAACGTATCACCCCTTCCGTAGGATCATAGATTCCGGCCATCAAGCTAATCAGCGTCGATTTGCCAGACCCTGATGAGCCTGTTACGACAACGGATTCATCTTTCGGAACATCAAAGCTGATATCATTCAAAATGAACGCTCTGCTATCGGGAAAGGAAAACTTTAAATTGTGTACAGAAACACCGAGATCGTCAATCTCATCGTCAAAACACAATCCCTCCTCACTTTCCAAATTCATATCCGTGACGTATCCGATTTTTTCCAGTGCCGTCAATACGTCATAAATGGATTCCAATGATTTGATCAATTTTTCTACACTATTGATAATCAAAATGATAATGATCTCAGCCGCAACAAATTGGCCAATATTCATTTCTTGTTGGAATACCAATATACCTCCGATCACAAGTAGACCAGCTGCTACCAATACCTTAAATCCAATTAGGCTGAGAAATTGCCCCAATAGGATACGGAAGTGCCGCTCTCGGGCATCGATGTAATTGGAAACTCTATGATCTGTATTATTTAAAGAAATTTCCGGATCTTTCACCAATTTAAAGGACATACGCGTACGGGCTATTTCCTCCAACCAGTGCGCTACATCATACTTATGCTTGGATTCTACAAGGCTTGTTTTCAGTCCCATAGGTCCTGTAAAAACCAAAATGGTATACACTAATGCCAATAAGGCCACACCAAAAAGAATAAAAAATGAATGGTACAGGCTCAAAACCACTAAGCCAGCAATGATTTGAAAAGCGGCCAACGAAAAGTCGATCAATATTTTAGGGAGACCTTTTTGAATGGTTAATGTATCAAAAAACCGATTCGCCAACTCCGGAGCATAGTATTTGTAAAGTTCTCGAAACTTAATTCGAGGGATACGATACGCAAATTCGAAAGAGGCTCGACTGAATATCTTCTGAGAAATATTTTCTACAATCCGCAACTGAAGCATTTGAAAAATGCCCGTCAACGTAATACCCAGCAGTACAAATATCACCAGAATGATCCAGGCAGTAGAAACATCACCACCTTGAATTAAATTTATAATCGCCTGAATACCAAGAGGAAGAGATAAGTTTACCAATCCGTTCAAAAGGGCGTACGCATAAACTTGTGTAATTTCTTTCTTGTCTACAGCCAGCAATCGTTGCAACCGCTGCATTGGCTTAAACACGTTTGTCATAGTGCATAGTTGATATTAAATCATAATTTTTACCGGAATGTAAACAAGTTTGAGTTATAATAGTTTTACTATTACGCATAAAATTATAACTTTACTACATGCCACAAGTAAATATTACCATAGACATTAATAAAAGCATCTATTTGAGAGATCCGCTTGAGACCAGCTTGGGTAAGCGAATTATAGAACATGCGATTGTTTTGATCCATGAAATTGGCTTTGAGGAATTGAATTTTAAAAAATTAGCCATTTCCATGAATTCTACGGAGGCGTCTATATATCGATACTTTGAGAACAAGTACAAGCTACTGGCCTATCTCGTGGCGTGGTACTGGGATTTTATGCACTTCAGCATCTTAATGGATACTAGAAATATCAAAGATCCCCGCGCCAAGCTTCATCAATCCATTGACACCTTGGTGAATTCACTAAACACACCATTTACTCCTGCTTACATCGATGAATCCAAATTGCATACCGTTGTAGTCGAAAACGCCACTAAAGTGTATCACAATAAAAAGGTCGATTCTCTAAATAAGGAGGGTTTTTACAGCAACTATAAAAAGATTGTCAAGACCATTTCACAAATGATCCTTGAAATCGAACCCAAATTCAAGTATCCAATTGCCTTGGCCACCAATCTCATTGAGCAGTCGCTTAACAATGAATACTATATGGAACATCTGCCGAGTCTTACGGATGTATCAAAAAATATGGAAAATCCACGTGTGGATACGATTAAAATGATTGAGTACATGGTAGATCGCATTTTGAAATAATTGATAATTTAAAATTGATAATTGATAGTTGATAATGGAAAATTGATAATTGATAATTGATAATGGAAAATGGAAAATTGATAATGGAAAATTTTCAATCTTTAATTTTCAATTTTCAATTGTATTGTGGGGTTTAAAAAAATGAGAGGCAGTGCTGCGAACAACAATGCCTCTGCTATCTCAAAAATTCAGTTTATTCTTTACCCATTTAATTCATAAGCTAGCGATTATAAAAATTTCAGGCTCATGAAAAGTTCGGGTTAACAATCGATATTAAATTGATCTGTGTCCCAGCAGTGCCAATTTTCATCTCCGAAATGAGCTGGGTGTTTTACTCTTCCGTCTTTTTGAATTTCATTGGCTTCTATTTGAAGCAGGCTCTGTTTATTCCATACATCATATCCGCGATCGAATTCCTGACCATTTTGTGTTCTCCATTCAATATAATCTCCTTGACCTTCGTCACCTGCCAGCACATTGCTAAATCGAATGGTGACATTATTATCTGAAGTGTTTCGTTGAAAAGCGATCTCCATATAAGGTTGTGGATTTTCTGGATCTTTATTTACCGTGAATGTTCCTTCTGAATGTCCAACGGTAACGATGCCCTCGTACCAGACAAAATCTTTCCCACTACCCTGCTCTGATACGGTCATTGTCCATTGCACCTGGTCGTTGTTATCGATATAGGTTCCGGTAAGTGTCACATCATACGTAATGGATCCATTCGCTGGTGGTGCCTGATATTCGTAGGCCCATTCCCAGGTTAAGTCACCAATGTATTTGGCCTCATAATCAAAGGCATTGCCAAAGGCAGCGATTGGCACGGCGGTATGTACAAAAACAACTGTATTCCAGACCAATACGCTCAACCCCGCGTGGATCCAATTGGATTTATCATTTCGTGTGGTGGAGGTTTCTTTTCCACTTTGTACCCCAAAGGATTGAACAGGTATGGTAAATAAGGCCGGATTTGGGATGGAAGGTGCAGCAAGATTATCGGGATTGTCGTCATTGTTTTCCTGTGTGCAGGATTGAAATAAAAATAGTGTACCAAGGACGAATAAAAAAACGATTAATCTTTTCATTTTAAATTGAATTTGAGTTAAAGAATCATTTTGTAAATGTAATTTCTAGTATGACCGATTGCTCTTTTTTTACCCCACTCCAATCTTATCTTTTTTTCAATTATTTTTTTTTACTGGCTTCCATTTGCTTTTGAAAATGACTTAGAATCGCGTAGTTTTCACCTATTTCATAATGCACTTTACCGTTGATGTTATTTAATGTTTGATATGCTTCGTTTTTGGGAAAACAGGGCAAGAAATGTCTTCCAAGTTTGCTTTCCAACTTTTAATAAAACAATAGTCATTTCTCATGGTTTTACCTGAAGACCATTCGATTTTATAAAATGAAATGTATCAATAACATCTGCTCTCTGGTTTCTTTTGGGTTTTTATTGGTGATAACGTTCCTTTCTTGTCATCCTGCTGAAAGTCAATCCCCGTATTCCTTACCCTCTGAATTCAACGACTACTGGTATAGTGGAGAAGCAGAACTTACGCGTTATGACCTGCAACAGGCACGCTATGGAGAAATTCATAAGGGAGAAGCTGTTCTTATCTTTGTCACCGAAGAATTCAGAAAAGATAAGCAGGTAAAATATGAAGGAGGAGATCGAAAAAATGTAGTTCCCATTCTAAAACTAAATTTCACAAAGAAATTCAATACAGGGATTTATCCGTACTCTTTGATGTCGTCTATATTCACTCCTACATCGGGTGATAAAACCATCAAGGTAAGCACCACCACACAAGAATGGTGTGGACATACATTTTCACAATTCAACTTAAAAGGAAACAAATATCAAGGACAGCTCTTTTCCTATTTTCAAGAGGAAGGCGATCAAAACATCAAAGTAGAAGGAACCTTGCTTGAAGACGAGATATGGACCAAAATCCGACTCAATCCTGAAAGTCTTCCTACGGGTGAATTCCAAATCATCCCCGGAAGCCAATTTCAACGGCTCGCACATACGGAAATCCAATCGGAAAAAGCAATTGCCGCGATTCGGGATATTGAAGATAGTAGTCTCTCAAATTCAAAACTCAAAGCATATGAGTTGACCTACCAAAACGTAAACCGCAAACTCACCATCTTCTACGAAGCTCAATTTCCTCACCAAATTGTAAAGTGGACCGAAGAGGTTGCAAGTGGTTATGGCAGCAATCGCAAAACGTTAACTACAATTGCTACCAAGACGCATCAAATAAAAAGTGCGTATTGGGGAAAGAATGGTGTGGTGGATCTACCGTTACGAGAAAAACTTGGATTGCAGCACTAATATTTTAGTGATTGTCTAAAAGTGATTGAAGTGATTTAAAAACGTATGTTAACATGATTTGAAATAGATCGATTGTCAAATTGAAGTGATTTTTGAGAAATATTCTGCTAGGGCGGGACGCGCCGAAAAAATACGATATGTTGGCATTCAAGATGTAGCAAAGAACTTAACAATATGTGTAATTACCCAGCCATAAGTTTAATCCTATCGTGATGTATTTTGTCATCATTTTTGACTCAAAATGCCGCCAAAATGAATTTCCAACTAACTTCTAGCCCAATAGGCTTTTTATTTGAAATATTATTTTGGCTGTGTAGTTACCAATATGTTTTGAATTCTACTTTAAGGCATTGGTATACTAGCTAAGTATGATGTTGACTTTTTACCACAACGAGCACTAGGATACACTAAGGTTTCACGAAGATCACACCATATGACACGACTATCGTAATGAACTTTGTGCAATCCTATGACGTCCTTGTGATTAATTTGGTAATGTCCTAAAGTAGAATTAAATCACTTCATTAAAAAAGACCTGCCTTCGATTCGTAAAGCAGGTCTTTTTCATTGAAGTGATAATCTTATTTTTACGTTTAGGCATTTCTATTTTGACCGCAAAGAATGCCAAGGACTGCGCCAAATCTGCACGGTGCGAAAACAATTAATGCACCAAAATAGATTTTATCCATTTGTGTACAAGCTAAAAAATCACTCTTGAATCTAGTGCACGATCATTTTTTTAATTACGGTTAAATTCCCCTTTTGCACTTTCAAATTGTACAACCCAGAAGTATAATTCGAAATATCTAGATTCTTCACAAACTGACCGTTATACATCAATCTTCCCTGCTGATTATAAAGCTCAAGAGTAGAATTCTCCCCTTCGTCAAAATCAATGGTGATGAAATCGGATGTAGGATTGGGATAGATTGTTAGGCCTGTGAGCGCCCCTTCATTCGTAGAACTCGTATTTTCGAAAACAGTAATTGCGTCACTGTTATTGTTATCATTATCTCTACCTCCAACGAAATAGACCCGATTTTTGTACTTGAACATTGAAGCCGACCTTCTTACTGCATCCATGGGTATTACAGTCCATGTTTGTGAAGTTGTATTATAAATATGAAAATTAGGCCATCGATCTCCACCAAAAATAATTTCCTCTCCCAATGCTTGTCCTTGAAGAAAGTCCAATCCTGAATTTATTGCCTCCTCTTCCAAGACATGAGGTTCTGCTACTTCCAAGGTGTTTAGATTGATCACTACAGCTGAATTTCTAAATCCACCTGCTGCGATAAGCGTTTCACCCGAAGCCACCAAAAGGGCATCGCGATTGGAAGTTGGCAAATCAAAGGTTTGGCTTTCGAAGGTCGTGAGGTCTACAATTTCTACTTCTTTAGAAAAATCATTAAAACCACCATTGATAATCAATTTATTGTTGTGCACGATGGCATTAGGTTCTCTTCTAGCCCGCTCTAATAGATGCGTACTCCACTCTTTGGTCGTAAGATCGTATACATTTAGTTCATTGGAGAGGTCGTTACTTTGGGTGATTCCGCCAACGCAATATACTTTATCATCCGTTTGAACAATTCCAAATTCTCTTACCGCAATTCCAGAAAGCTCTTTGTATGTTTCATTTGTAACAATATTTATTACAGACGTACTATCTCGATCGAAGCGAGAATGACTGTAGAGCAAATCACCATCCAGATACACAAAATCATCATCAAAGTCAGCGGGGTACTTCCCATCAGACCATTCATTGGTGAGTCTATTGTACTTATAGAAATTTCGAATCACGGTGTTCACATTCGTAACCCCATAGAATAAGGCGATGTCATTAGTGGTAACAACGTCACTGGATCCAAATCCATCCGAACCATAGAATTGAACGTCAATAACTCCGCCATCCGTGGTGTAAAAATCCGCCATATCATAATCATCTCCGCCGGCAAAAATGAGCGTATCCCCCATAATGGCTGTGCTGATTCCATATCGCGCTTCCGAAAGTGTACCAATATCCATTTGAGAGAAACAAGAGATACTTGTTAAAAGTAATAGTGTAATCGTTAAGTTTTTCATAGTATGCTTTGTTTTAAGAAAAGCGGTAAATATAGTTATGTTATCGTTATCATATCTGTCAATGAACGATCTTAACGTATAACTGAACTTATCGTGGATTGAATCAAACTGGGTTTTGATGGACAAATAGTGTTATGGACTTTCCGTAGAAAAATAGACCGGATAGAAACTCCAATAAATGGAATGCTCGATTTGAAATTGACAAATTCTAAGTACTAGATTGTAATTCAGATCTAAGAATATTCAATTCTATAAATCGTATTTGTTTAAATATCTATAATTACCTGATTAGTTTCAAGAGTAAAGCATATAATTCCCACTTACAATCAATAAAAAGACCCCAGCGTACTATGACTGAGGTCTAAACCCTTGAGGTATTTTAGAGTGTGAATTGGTCCTAAACTCTGGCAAGACTATTGATACAATAATCTCAGGTCTAACCTTGTCGAATCTGACCAAACTCTTTCATCTGCCATCGCCATTGCGAAAGAAGATTAAAATACACCTTTTAAGCATCTCCCGATGTATGGATAATCATCCGTTACGAGATACATATATTGTCCATTGATCGTTGCTCCATTGCATTCATCCAGATCTCCCAGTCCGGCTACATATTCCCAATCCAATACATATGTACCGTTGGCATCCGTCCCTTCCAGATCGTCATCAAAACTAGAACCGGGTATAGAATAGGTACAATCTGTCCCTTCTCGACTCTCATCTATCAGCTTAAAACTAGGTTTGTATTGATTGCTCTGTGAGTAATACATTGGAAATCCATCCATGGCAAACCCAACATGAACCAAATCTTCTCCCTTGTCAAATGCTTCGATCACCCCCAAAGGGGCTCCATGATAGTGGTATGCACCAGTGGGTTGGACATGAGCAAGATTAACATCCAAACCTAAATCAAACAGAGCTTGAATGGCCTCTATTTTATAATTCTCACCGGACTCGCATTCCAGCACTTCGGCTGTCTCCGGTTCAAACTTCACCCCGTTCAGTGCTACACCAGGTTCCCGTACCCAAACAGCTTCTCCCGAGAATTGAGGATTAAGGGGTATACGATACGTTTTATTTTGTTCAGAGATTGAATTGGGGTTTCCGGCATTCGGAAATTCTCCTGTTTCGTGGTTGGGCAATGCATTGGTCACCATTACCCTGGTATCATCTTCAATAGTAACCACGGTTTCGGTTCCATATTCCGTACTAATCAACGAATAGGCCAAAAAGAAATTATCAATAGTCTGGATTGCATTTCCTTCATTTTCTGTCGATTCGGAATTGGTACAATTTACCATAAAAAGACCTAACACAGCCATTCCGAGAATACATAATTTCAGCTCTTTCATACCATTAGGATTTAGTGGTGAATGATATTTACCTGATAAAGAAAAAGTGGAGTGTTTTGTACTCAGACCCTGGACGTTTTTTGAAAATTTTCTTTTGTCGTTGCCAGAAGTGATCCTTGTTTTGCAAGTGATATAATTCTATGTCCACAGATAAAAGGATACAATGCAAAGTGCTCCGAGGTCTGCGCAATGTTGGCCTTGTTTTTACCGCAACAGACAATAATTTCCCAGGCTTAAGCGAGTTCCTTGCACATGTTATGCTTAAAAAACTTGACAACAGCTAGTACAATATATTCCATTCCCAAAAGTGGAATTAATAAATCACGTCATCGAGTTATTCTTGCTGTACTGAGGCATTGGTAAAGTTTAGCAACACATTATAACTAATCCCGAAATAGAGCTTTGTCGCATTTTGATCTCTTAGCGTAGGCATTGCACCAGCCCCTTCTAAAAGGGTATCTATTCCTTGTCCGGCACCAAATGTTTTATAGGCCCCAAACGCTATACCTGCATCAAGAGAAATTCTATGGCGCTCATCATTAAATACAAACCCAAGCCCCGTAAGGTATCTAATGTTGGTTTCGGGATAAAAATCCGCAACAAATCCAATTTCAGGTCCGAAGCTAAAACTTCCACCTATGCGATAATTGAAATGCGTTAACGTCGATAGGCCCAATGAGGGAAACCAGGTTGTATCCGGTGCTTCAACGATTTTGGTCATGGGTTTGTCCTGAATGCTTTGAATGCTATCCAGCCCTGCTGTACCTACCAACCTTTGTCCATTCGTATTTAGCGCATAGACTGTATCCGGTACAGTTACACCCAATAAATCAAATTGAACATCTTCGAATCCGTTGATCGCAAAACCGAAAGACTGGGATACATTCCATCCCCCTTTAATCCTGAAAACATAAGGTTCCAGGTCGAATTGTTCCTGGGTCTTTTTATCCTTAAGTGTTACGGTTAAAATCAGTTTGTCATAGCTTTTAATTTGAATTGGCAGTAAGGTGGCAGGAATACTGTATGACAATCTCGAAAATTCATAATATACGTCTTCGGCGGTTTTGGCTATATCATAGGAAGCCTTATACTGATCCTTATTTTCCTGACTTAACTTGTCATACAGCTCTTTGATATTCTTTATTGGAAACAGCTTCTCATCTTTTAACTTCTTTCTTATGCTCACTTTATTCTTTCTCAAAAAACTATGGTCCGGGAATGGATCGATCTTCACCGATGCTATAAACTCTTCGAGCTGTTGGACCATTTGTCCATAATCCAGAATGGTTGCGATAGTTGCACTTTGGTCTCCATCCGCATTTTCTTCGGCCACATCTTCAGCAGGTGGTTCTGTAGCTTCGGGTTCCTCCTCCTTTTCCGGTAAGGTGCTGGTGATATCCGCAAATACGTTATTCAATCCAATGTCATAGATATAAGGGTTGATATTGTCAATATATACTTTTAAAAACTCTCCTACTTTAAGACTGCTATTACTTTTTTCAAAGCAATTTTCCTTATCTTCTTTTTTACGTAAGATTTTTGATTTACCAGAAACAAATCCCGAACAGTCAAGGATCAACACAGCATTGCATTCATCAATATCATTACAAAACCCAGGATCATCACCAAAATCATACTCTTTGTACTCAAGGCCGACGAGCAAATCCAGTTTCGATTCTACTTTGACCGGTTTTGGGTCGGTATCTTTTTCCAGTTTGTCACTTCCGATTGTCAAGGTGCAACCTGCGTCATCGCCATTGTACATGATGACCAACTCATAGGGATAGCTTAACACGACGTCTTCGCCTTCATCATATTTCCCCGTAGCAGTTATCAATAAAGATGCTCTGGTATCGTCTTTGTACTTCTCTGGTGGAATAACATGTAGATTATCGTCGCCTTCAATCTTACATTTAATTGTTGCTAAATCACTACTTTTATTAAATGTGATTTCTATCGATTTCTTAGGCGGAATATTCAGTGGATTTATAGTGTCCGGAGGGTTTATAATGTTCCCTGATTTGTCGCAATCGTCTTTTCCATTATGCTCAAATTCGATGGTATAATCGCTTAGTTTTATTGCATCTTGGGCAAAACAAAATACTGGAATCAACGTATGAAAGATAAGGAGTAATTTTTTCATGCTAATAAGTTTAAAGGGTTAGAAAATCAATCGTCGAAGAGTGCTAATTTGTGCTTGTTTAATATATCTGTCATTCGAATTGCGTATCCGAATTTTCTATCGCTTGCTACGATCATTCCTAATGCATTATCCGTATCACTCTCCATTAATATTGCACCGGAATCTCCTTTTCCACAAGGCTTTTGAAAAGGTCGACTTCTGGTTTTAGAAAAGACGATCAGATCATAAAGCACATGCTTTTCGGTTTCGTTTGAATACTTGATGCTTACCGGCACCTTGCTATAAATGATGTGGCCTTTACCTTGGTCTGTTCGAATACCTGAAAACCAAACTGAAGTTTTATTTCGGGCATCTTTAATTTTGACCTCCCTCACTCCCCTCGGTACCGTAAGAAATGATGTTCTTCGTAGATCAGTAACCAAATTATCATTTACCGCATCAATAAGAGCAATGTCCATTAAATGGTTTCGATAGGCCCAGAATATTTTTCCAACCTTTGATGGAGAAGTATCGTATTCATCCGCCAAAAATTCAATATCCAGATCACCACTGTTTTTATTAATGCTTTTCCAACTATGTTTTTCCGTTTTCACACAATGGCAACAGGTTAAGAGCAATTTCTCATTCGGGTTACCATCAAGCCTTTTTACGACGCAACCAAATGTCCCTTTTCTATTATCTTCACTGGCAGTATTGTACAAGATACCACCTCCTTGAACCACATCGCCGTCATCAAGTGCTTCAACTTCACCCGTAAACTCTTCCAAAATTGGGAACCTGTATCGATATCCATTGGAAAGTTGATATTCCAGGTGTAGCTTTTTTGTAATTGCAGAATTCCGAACAAAATTATCATCTCTGATGAGCACATATATGCAGACTTGGTATTTGCTCTTAAGTGTATGATATGCTGGAAATATAGTAACGTCCTCATCTCCATAATAACTTTTTAAGTACTCCCCTTCATTCTCTAACGCTCTTTCTGCGATTCGTAAGTCGTCTTGTTCAAGATACTCCTCCACCTGATCCATAGAAGTAAGTCCATCCGGATTGAACCCCCCAATTTTTGCTTTGGACCTTTTAACGAAAAATACGATATCCAGGAGGTCATGCCAGAACTTGGACCCCATGCTCAGAAAAAATGCGGTAAACAAATACCCCGTGACGCTATAAAATACATTGTCACCATCCCCGAACCAAGCCCCCTTGCTTCTGAACATTTTCAGTTTGACACCTTCTGAATCGGCTAGAGAAAGAAAGTCTATTTCCATTAACGCTGCTGTAATCATTCCCACACCAAGTGTAAGCAACCAGAGTCGTCTGTGCCGGTGATGCTCTTCTCTGACATCTACAGATTTCAAAGAAAAGTTCTTAAAATATAATTTTATAAATTCAATAATTCGTTCGTTTACCGTGCTGGCAACAAATAGCGTAAATATTACTGTAATTATTCCTGAATAAGAGTCTCCTGTATCCATAGCTTTTGGGTTATTCAATTATACTATATGAGCATAATAAAGTTGTTTTCATGACGCAATTGAAAATCAATATTGTTACAAGTACTTTCTCTAATGTAGTGTAATTTAATAGCTTACACCCTATCGCAAAGCTATCTTAACATTTACCAAGGATGATGTAACATTTGTTAGACTTCTTTCACAAGATAGAAACAGGTTTTGGCAAGAGGACTCCGGTGACTAAAAAAATTAGATGGATCGTAAATCGAATTGAGCCTTCTTTAAATAAGGTTGACTGAATACAGATTAAACTTCTCAAGTTCATATCCGAATTCCGGCGTGATTTGGCATGGACGGGTACAAGAAAAATTGATTCAGAACAAGTAAAGCTGATTCATAGATAGCACGATTGCATAAAAGTCAACCCTTTAATGTGTACTCCCGATGACTACTGCCACGAGCAATCCACCAATAAATACAATAAAAGAGGCCAAGAGCAATTTGTGCTTAATATTAATAGCTTTTCCCAGGTAGTAAAGGTCATCGATCATTTCATTGTAAATATTGTGCCCATTGGTCATGATGCGTTTCATCTCATTACGGTATTCTTCAATGGACATTTTACTATAATTCCCCGCATACAGTGACCCTTTATGACCACTTTTTTGTGGGTTGTGGTATTTGTGAGGTAGCATGGCCAATAAGGCGATAACCATGGACACAATAGAAAATCGAAAGATGACAACGGCGTGTGAACTGATATGATCGATATTGGCATTATTGACCATATAAGCTGCACCCAGAATGATCGAAATGATAATGGAATTAATGGTCAATAAGATGCTTGCCTTATTGTCGATCATTTTGATGAGATTGTAATGATTTCTGGACAGCGTCCTGAAAAGCGTTTGTAAACCCCGAGCATCGAATTTTTCAAGTTTGTCCGTCTTTTCTGTCTTTCCTGCCATATACTTTGGATTTCGAACAAATGTAAGTATCCAAGCCTGTACTTAGACAACAAAACTTAAAAATTAACGGGCAACACTTCATTTCCTATTGAATTAGCATACGAATTGCTATTAAGCACCTTCATAAGATGCCAGAAGTCCATCACATGGCATCCGTTCAATTATTATCACTTGGCAATCAAGCAACGTATACTGCATTGGAAAAAGCAAGTATTTACAGAATGGTTTGACTCGGCGTCAAACCATCAGTATAAAAGATGAGTATATCTACCGGATCCGGATCCAATAATTGAAAGCCCGCCAATCTTTGTTGAAATGCAAACAGATACTTTTCACCATCGTTTAAATTATCGAAGTCCAAATAAAAAGACTCATGCATACAGTTTCCCTGAATATCTATACTGTATAAGCATTGCAAAAAATCACCATGGGCAACCTTTACAGGATCAAAAAACAATGTTGAATTTCCATTCGTAATACTTGGATTTCCATAGATAGGATTTCAATTATCGGCACAATCAATAGATGCAAGCAACTCTGTTTCCAATGGATATCCACCTTCGTTTTCAAACGAACTAAATTGTGCGTTTAAAATACAACATTGCGTCATCATCAAAAAAAGCAATCTGTGTTTAATCATTTTTATGGTTGAGTTATGCCAGAATTTCGCGTACAAGATTTTCACGATCCTTTGCTTGAAAAGCAACAATTGATACTCTTAATTGCGCTGAACTTTTTAATAAATCATGAAGTCCTCCTGTACGAACACCAATGGCAGGAAGTCAAATTTCAAACAGTTACAATTCTGAATTATTGGTTAATAGATGCTAGTAAAGATTCTGTGAGCCTTAGTACCATGAAAATAAAAAGGTAGTGCAGGGAATCATTCTTTCACGTTTGCACTTTTAAATGAGCAATTCGATTACATAGAAATTGTATCGTACATTTAAACCTTAAGTTATATCGAAAGTCCTATTCAACATAACACACAAAATACTATGCTACGACTCTCAATATTTTTGGTTTGTATACTACTCATATCTGTATTAAAAAGCCAAAACAGCGATCCTAATGTGTTATTAATCATAGCAGATGATCTTGGAATCGATGCAATAGAAGGTTACGGAATAGAAGGTGAATTTCCCCATACTCCAAACCTGAACAACCTCAGAAACAACGGTCTGATTTTTCAAAACACATGGGCCACGCCTCAATGTACACCGACTCGGGCCACAATAATGAGTGGTAAATATGGAATAAAAACGGGGGTAATGCGGCCTCCGGGGAATCTCGATCTGGAGCACACCTCTATTTTCAACTACATAAAAAATAATTCAACCTCCGATTATAGCACTGCGGTATTTGGCAAATGGCATATATCCGCCCCTGTAGATTTTGATCATCCATTTGATCATGGCGCGGATCATTTTGAGGGATTTTTTAATTCCGGCGTTGACGATTATTACAATTGGCAAAAAGTAAGAAATGGTGTAGAGTCCGAAGTGAATGAGTATGTTACCTCACACATAACAAATGCTGCCATAGAATGGATAGCCAATCAATCCGATCCATGGTTTGTCTGGTTGGCTCATGCTGCTCCTCATCAACCCTTTCAAATACCTCCGGAAGGTACTTACACCATAGACAATCCACAAGGCAATACCGAAACATACAGAGCCATGATAGAATCAATGGATTTTGAAATTGGCCGATTGCTGAATGCTATGGATCAAGAGACTAAAGATAATACGATTGTGATTTTTATAGGAGACAATGGAACTCCTAATTCTACTTCCGAGTATTTTCCCAACGGGCATGCAAAAGGATCAATGTATGAAGGTGGGTTACGCGTTCCCATGCTCATATCCGGAAAGAATGTCGAACGAAATGGTGAGATTGAAGAAGGGTTGGCACATGTTACGGATTTGTATGCTACCATTGCAGAGTTGACATCCGATCAACTACCCGGCGGTATTCACAATAGCTTAAGCCTGGCACCTTTACTAGCTTGCAAAAACGAAATTGATAGAAGCTTCCTATATTCTGATTATCAAGATGACGGTGTACTTTACTGGGCCATAAAAAATGACAGATATAAACTCATCGCTAATGAAAATGGGAATGAAGAATTTTATGATCTAAGCCAAAACGTATTAGAAGACAATAATCTAATCGACGCTTTGACTTCGGAACAAATGAACTTGCTATCTATCTTTCGGGAAGAGGCCGAAACCATCCGAACGGCATGGTCATGTGCGGACGGCATAAAAAATGGAGAAGAAGTAGGAATTGACGATTGCAATCACAATTGTTCAGATGTAGACGAATTAGGCTTTGAAAACATTGGATGCTGTGCCTCTCCGGATGAACCGAGTGTCTATTATGAGTACGAGGAAGACAATCTAAGATTCATTTATTCTAATGGGTTTCCGAACCATGACTATTGCTACACAAACATTAATCAGCCTTCACAAATGTATCACCTATTCTCGGTGGATAAAAACCCCATCCTCTCAGGAGAAATAACGAATGTAGTACGAGACAATGGAAGACCTGCAAGGTACTTTGGAGTCGCTATCAATGGTATTATTTTCGCTCCGGCTCCGGCAATGCCATTTATTTTTGAAAATCAGAATACGGGAGAATTCAATTGGGACTGGGTATTTGAACCTACGAACACCATGGGAGATATGATGGGACAGGTTTCTCTCGATTGCGCTTCGGCACATACGGGACCGCAGGGATATCATTACCACGGTGAGATGTTTGAATATGTGGAAATGCTAATACCTGGAATTTCGACAACTCCGGAAGCCCCGGATCAGGTGATCCACATTGGTTGGGCTGCAGATGGCTTCCCAATCCTCTACAAATTTGGACCTGATAAAGACGGGCAGCTTCGAGAATTGCAGCCTAGTTTTCAACTGTTAAAAGGTGTTCGTCCCGGAAATGGAATTACAGCTCCCTGTGGTCCGTATACGGGCAGATACACCAGAGATTATGAGTACATCTGTGGAAAAGGAGATTTGGACGAATGCAATGGGATGGAATCAACAGTTACCATATCCACAGCCTTGGGTGAAGAAACATTCGAATATTTTTATGTGATTTCTTCTGCTTTCCCCCAAATTCCAAGGTGCTTGATGGGGATGGTCAGTCCTTCGTTTGACAATGGTCAGGATCCATTGATTGGAATGGATAATGATGGTGATGGATTTCTGGAAGCATGGGATTGTGATGACAACGATGCCAGTATTCATCCCAATGCTGAGGAAATCGAAGGTAATGATGTAGATGAAAATTGTGATGGTTTGATCTTATCATCTACAAGTTGGGAAGATGGAGGATTTGAGATTGGTCCGAATCCAAGCCATGAATGGTTTGAGGTACGATCAAATAATAATGAAGTTTTTGACCTAACTCTTCTTACCATGAGCGGTAAGATCGTTCGTTCTCAAAAAATACAGGGCAATGTATTGATTGAAGATACGCCGTCTGGAATGTACATTTTAAAGATCAAGGTTGACTCAGGCCAAAGCATTCATTATAAAGTATTGGTTCAATGATCTATTCGATACTCATAGCTGCGGCGTTGCTGCTATCTGGAAAGAGTTATGATGTGCATGAAGTGGCGATTGCTGTTTTTACAATAGAAAAGAAAGACCATAACATCCTTCTGGAATTGACCTTTGACCGGGATGATTATCTCGAATACAATCACCTCCAGTCTCACGAGTTAACGTTGGCTCAAGTAGAAATATATCTTAACGAAAATCTGAACATTTCATTTGATGGAGAAACCTGCAAATTGCTGGAAACTAAGCTAATAGAAAAGAATCCGCATGTTTTATTTTCGGCCCTTCTCCGTTCTGATGATGGTCCTATCAAAAATATCGAGATACAAAATACCTTCTTAAATTCGATTGAGGGTCATTCCAACATCGTCATGATCGACATGCATGGCATATCAAAAGACTACCGTATGCATCGAGAAAGGACGAAGATTATTATTGCGCTTTAGAAGGATGAATTTATTAAAATAGAGGCTTATTTTTTTTTAAAAACTCCCCACTCATAAATAGGAAATCCTTCCTTGTCCGTTCCATTTTACAATTTAATAAACCGACCTATCTTTTGAATTCCATCCTCTTTAATGGTTAAAATGTATGCCCCTGAAGGAAGAGTGGATACTTTTATTCTGTCGTTTTGTACTAGTCCACGTTCAATCTGTTGGCCATGCATATCGCTAATCATATACATTTTCTCTGATCCGTTTGTATACTCTATCCTCAACCAATCTGAAACGGGATTAGGAAATAATTCGATTTGTTCTTCCAAATAAACATCGGTGGTATTCACATCTTCACTTTGGTAAACATAAAGCTCTCTACCAAATTCCGGAGTATCTGCAAAAAAGAATAAATTTTCACCTACAGGAGTCAAATGCACAATACCTGAGCTTGCATCACCCGGCACCAAGTCCGTATGCTGAGTGGTCGACTCTTCCGTACCTTCTGTGGACCATAACTCTCTTCCTGCTTCATCTGTATATGCAGTATAGTATAATCGATTTTCGAAGCTTGTCAACCCAAATCCATCATTAGAATATCCACTTGGCATTTCATCAAAATCGAGGACTCTTCTCGTTCCAAAAAATGTTCCATCTGTCTCGAATAATGCATAGGCGGGAAAGAAAAATTCGGCATAATTGGCCTTCATATATACCTTACCGTTATAATGGACAAAATATTCAGGTTCTCCCTCTACATCTTGTCCCGATTCTGCAGTAACTATTTCTTCGACTACGTCATTGTCCCCATCTGCGGTAAAAAATTTTGCAAATGAACCATCTTTTTCTCTTGCCCGAAATAAATAATTATTTCCAATGGTGGTAAAGGATCGTCTCTCTTCATAATCATAAAATGGAATGTACTCAAACGTATCACTCAAAAGTACTGAACTATTGGTTTCACCATTTGTCTTGTACAGCGAATATGAATTGCCATCTGATCGAGCCCAGAAAAACATGTAGTCATCCGCTGCTTGCATCAAAGGTGGTCGATTCACACTTGAAGCAGGAAAATAATCTATTAGTGTCTGGTTGCCCGGTTCTCCCGTCGTCTTTGACAATTGCATCGTGTCGTCGATATCTACCCCATGCATAACATAAATTTCATCCTTAAACTGTCCGATACCGTATATGCCACCAAACCAATATACTTCGAATATTTGAACGGCCTCTTCCAATTCGACATCGTATTTATAAAGATAATTGTCAAAGTTTGTTTCCTCTCCGCTAAAGTAAAGCGCGCCATTATAACTCTGCATCCATGAAATGGTCTCCCAACTTTCCAATAGTATTTCCGTGGAATGATCAATTTTAGAAATTCTGACCAAGCTGCGATCGGGAATGGTATCAATTCTTCCATTTGCATAGAGAAAATCACCTATTTCATGTACACTATTAATCCAGCCAGAGCTGCCGACGTTCAAAAGCTCTTTGGTTCCTTCCATGGTTCCATCGGAAATAAATAGATATCTAATATCATCGACCTCATCGAAAAAAACGATCGAATTGTCAAAGGTGGTTAGTATTCTCACATCTTCGGAAATGCCATTTGCGGGCCCTTCATTCAAATCGGTCAATCGTGTCGTTTGTGCGGTAAGCATTGTGGAGGCGCAAAGCACCAAAATTGGTATCAGTAGTCTCATTGGATTCGTTTATTAAAATAAATTTACAAAGTTAATATACAATTCGAGTAGTTGCTCATCTCAAGTGGAAAAATACATTTCGTTGTACATCATTGAGCGGTCGAAAATCTCATTAACTGTATATTTTAGACCCTGGTCATTCTTAACTTTAGAGGAAGGAAAAATCAAGGCTATAAATTTACCTTAAAAATTAGTTTATCAGAGTTGGATAATAAAAATAAGATGGTAACTTTGCGGCGCTTTATGAGTATACAAAACGAATGGTTATTTAAAAGAATAATTCGGAGTACTCAAAAGAGAATTGAAATATGGTTCCGTAGCTCAGCTGGATAGAGCAGCTGACTTCTAATCAGCAGGTCGCAGGTTCGAATCCTGCCGGGATCACTAGAGGATATTCATCCAAAAGCAAAAGACTGTAAATCATCTGATTTTCAGTCTTTTGTGTTTTTAGGACAATCTATTTTGTTCATCTAAATACATACTGTTTGGGTCACACGTGGGTCACGGAGCATTTTCTTGGGTCACGAGAATATTTTTTGTAGGTTTATTCTACATCTCAAATGGACCATACATTTTGAGACTTATGGTGTGAAATGATTTCAGGTTATACCCGCTCGATGAGCGGATCATTATTCAACCTTTAATCACTTTCTTATGACAAATGCAACAACCTTTTCACTCTTTTTTCGAATTCGTAAAAAAGCTTCTCAACCAGATTTTTCCACCATCCAAGCTCGACTTAAAGTCGGGAATGATAGAGTCGATTTCAGTCTCAATCGTCCTGTCCGGACAGAAATTTGGGACAACGTCAATCGCAGAGCCAAAGGATCATCTGCAGAAGCTAAAAAACTCAATCTATTCCTAGACGAAGTACGAATGAATATCTTCGGCGCGTATGATCAGCTTAGAAGAGAAAAGAAGATCATCACCGCCGAATCAGTAAAAGCTCGATACTTCAATGAAGACTCTTCAGAATTAACTTTGATTTCTGCTTTCGAATATCACAATGAAGAAGTAGCACATACTTTGGCACCAGGTACAGCAAGACATTATAATACTTGCCTGGCTCATGTTAAAAGATTTATGAAAAAAGTCCTGAAGGCTGAGGATATCTATCTGGACGAATTATCCTACAGCTTTATAACAAGATTTGAATTGTTCTTGAGGAAATATAAGCCAGTGGATCACCAAAAGCCACTTGGCAATAATACTATTATGAAACATATACAACGTGTGCGAAAAGTAGTTTCTTTAGCAGTGAAATTGGAATGGATTGATAAAGATCCATTTGCGAAATATCAGTGTAAGTTTGTGCCTACTTCTCGGAAATATTTGTCGGATGAAGAACTTGCAAGATTCGAAAAGTTGGAAGGGCTTGGTGATCGATTGCAGTATGTAAAGGATCTTTTCATTTTCTCCTGCTATTCAGGATTGGTCTACATCGATACCATGAATCTCACTTCGAATAATATAGTGATTGGCATTGATGGTAATAAGTGGATTTATACTGATCGACAAAAGTCTAGAAAGTCGGTTAGAATTCCTTTACTACCAAAAGCAGAAGAGATGATCGACAAATATAAAATGGATCCTCGATCAGTGTATGCCGGCACCTTGTTCCCAAAGATTTCCAATCAGCGATTGAATTCCTATTTGAAGGAATTGGCTTCTTTAGCCGGAATTGAGTCTAAGTTGACGTTTCATGTAGCCAGACATACTTTTGCAACTACTATTGCTTTGATGAATGGGTTGCCAATTGAGACGCTCTCTAAAATTTTAGGACATTCTAAGATTACTACTACGCAGATGTATGCGAAGGTTTTAAATCAGAAAGTGAGTACAGATATGGGTAATCTTAAATTAATTATGATTCAAAAAGATAAAATTTCAAAGAATGAAAAGGTATCTAAACTGAGTAGTTAAATTACTTTCACAATTTAATCTGACAGTCTAATACTATTTAGTAGTATTACCTGTCAGATTTTATAATGACTTCTTCACTCAATGTTAATTGTCCTTTAATTTCTGTAACTGCTTTTCCATTTCTTTTTTTAGAATTTTGCGATGATTCCTTAATTGTCTGGCAATTTTTGGCTCTTTCATTATTTCACTTGCCCTTTGGACATATCCAATGAAGTTCCCCCAATATCTGGACCTCTTTATGTAAATATTATACTCATAATATCCAAAACGTTCATTTTTCTCCAACATTTTAATTTTTCGATCAATTATTCGAGCCTTAGCACCGTTGGAGGTATAAATCCTCAAAAGTCTTCTTTTAAAAAATATTGGTTTTGTTAATGGATCTTCTTCTAATCTCTTTTT
>JBCCVV010000079.1:0-25895 GCA_039194925.1 Bacteroidota bacterium | reverse complement strand
TTAAACATAAAGCTCTGTAGTTACACTAAATCACAATGATAAAATAAGATCATATCCTTGAATAAATTGAAATATATAGAGCGAGGTGTTGAAGTATCATTTGATAATGAATGGAAGGTTATCAAATTGGATGAGCATCGATATTATAAACGAGTTTCAGGTATGGGAATAAGTGGTGTTGATTTTATGGCCGTTCATCCCCAGTTTGGTTTGGTATTAATCGAGTTGAAAAATTATGAAAAAGGTCGAGAATCCATCTCATCAAAATTGGATACTAAAATGATCGCCAAGAAAGAAGACACGCTTCGATTGATTGATGTGGTCTACAAATATTATCGACGGCAATTTTATTTTCGACTTTTGACATTCATAGGTTGGAAGTATTTGTATCCAAAAGAATGGGAGATCTGGTTAATAGCCAAGCGACATATGGATTCAGGAAATTATTTTTTTCTGGGAACGATTGATTTTTAAATGGCTTCCAAGTGTGGATTAAATTTTACGTTGAGAAAGTGCTATTTAAAATGCTCTCGTTTCATTATAGCTTTCACCGATATTTGAAGCCCTTGGCGAAAAATTTAGCAGAATCACAATTCACACTAGGGATGACTCAGAATACGCAAGTTTCTCAAAGATATAAGTTTGAATCTTTGTGCTCCTTGTGCTTCCGATAAAGCTTCAGCGACACGTGGGTGGTTACAAGTCAACATCATGTTTTGCAAAACTTCTGATACCCTTAAGAGGAATTAAATGCCGAAAAAAATCCCAATAGTGATAATTACCATCGGGATTTTAATTTATATAATTCTTCAAGTGTCAAGTATGCTAAGCATTGCGCAAGGCGCAGAATCAAAACAAAATCTTGGCTCTTTTGTAATTAACCTTGTTCGTTTTTATAAAAATCCAAACCACAATTCAAATACTTCTGATATCCATTGATACCTTCTTCATACCCTCTTGGATGTGTGATTACCTTTTCATCATTGGTCATCATAATGTACAAGGGTTGAGAGTTTTGGGCAAAATTCACTACTTGAAAGTCTGCCCATTGAGCACCAACGGTCCTTTTCTTCTTGCCATCTTCCATAGAGACAAACGCTTCTGGAAGGGATTTTCTGTCATCCGTATAAAGAGAAATCAGAACTACGTCATTATTTAAGGTTTCTCTAATCTTGTCGTCCACCCAGATTTTATCTTCCGTTCTTCTACAGTTTTGACAGCCGTGACCCGTAAAGTCAATGAATGCGGGTTTATTTACTTCTTTGGCGTACGCCATACCTTCATAATAATCTTTAAAACAATCGATATTATTGGCACATTTGGAAAAAGAAGGATATCTCTTTTTAATTTCCGGATCTACTTCCTGTTTATCCAAAAACATGTTGTACATCACAGGTGGAGAAAACCCACTCAACCAAAGAGAATTGTATATACCTGTATCTTTATTGATGGTAAATCCAGTGGCTAAGTTCAGAGCAAGTAGTACAAATGCGGCTGCAACAACCTTTCTTCCCAAGCTTAGTTTTTTGATCGGACTGTCGTGTGGAAATTTAATAAATCCAAACAAATAAATAGCACATAACAAACAGACAACAATAAGTATTGCCATGAATATTTCGTACTTCAAAAATCCCCAGTGTTCGGTAAGATCGGCAGTAGAAAGAAACTTGAACGCGAATCCTATTTCCAAAAATCCCAGAACAACCTTCACACTATTCATCCAGCCTCCTGACTTTGGCAATGAATTCAACCAGGCCGGAAATGCTGCAAACAAGGTAAACGGCAGTGCTAATGCCAATGAAAATCCGAACATTACTGCAGTAGGACCCATAAGACCTCCTTGAGCCGCGGTCACCAGTGCTGTACCTACAATAGGACCCGTACATGAAAATGAAACCAATGCCAGAGTAGCTGCCATGAAGAATATTCCCAACAATCCACCTTTGTCCGCCATCTGATCACTTTTCGTGGTCCACGAACTCGGTAACGTAATTTCATAATATCCAAAAAACGAACCTGCAAAATACAAGAAGATGAAAAAGAAGAATGTATTTGCAATCCAGTTGGTGGATAATGCTTGTAGTGCCGTAGGTCCTAAGGTAATAGTGATAATCAAACCAAGTACAACGTAGATAACAATAATTGAAACCCCATAAATGGCTGCATTAACCCACCCTTTTCGTTTGGTATCTTTGGTAAAGAAGCTTACCGTAATTGGAATCATGGGAAATACACATGGCGTCAGTAAAGCGATAAAACCTCCCAACATTCCACCGATAAAGAACAGAAGCAAACTATCGCCTTTTTGTCCATCCGTTTTTCCACAATCACTCAAAGGATCCTTGACGGTTTCTTTAATTGATGGACGAGATTGGTCGACTTTTCCGTCTGCACTTATGTTCATTTGGGCAACGTCACTAGCTACCGCACCAAACCCAAAGTCAAAATCAATATCGGTAGGGTTGAGACATCTTCGATCATCGCATGTCATGAAGTTCAAATATCCGGTCAGTGGTTTGTCCGGATCGGTAATCTTTACTTTTTGAGTGATGACATAGGGTTCACCACTTTTGAACTTGATCACATTGTCCACATCGTCTTTCCACATGGGATCGTAGCCCTCTTTTTTCTTTCCAGTTTCTACAGCTTTGCCGATCAATTCAGCTCCTTCTATATTTTCATAATTTACAGTGGTCGGAACCGGACCTCCTTCTTCCATGTAGATGGAATAGACCGCCCATCCATCATCAATAGTTGCTGTATAGATGAGTTCATATTCATCGTCGCTCAACTGCTTTTTGGTCATTTCCCAGGTTACAGGCTTCAGTATACCTGAAGGTTGGTCCTGTGATTCTTCACCTTGATCAGAGTTTGACGCTATATCAGAAGAATTGCTGATGGTAAAAGTTTTCTCTTCACTTTGATCCGCATTATTGGTTTCGTTGGAAGCAGTAGATGATCCTCCATTGCCCCCTAGATTGAAGCTGAAATCTATATCCGTTGGGGGTAGACAAGCTTTGTCATTACAGGTCATGTAGGTTAGGTAGCCGGCGATAGGTTTGGAAGCATCGCTGACTTTTACTTTTTGTGTTATGACAAAGTCTTCATCGCCGAGGAATTTGATCACATTTACTTCAAATAACTTATCCATCTCTTCTTTCTTATGTCCCTTTTCACTCGCTTTTCCCACAAGCTCGGCCCCTTCGATATTTTCAAAAGTCAATAAAGTAGGTACAGGCCCGTCATCAGAGGTAAACTGTGAATAGACCGTCCATTTATCATCGATTTCTGCTGTGAAAATCAGATTGTACTCATCGTTGGAAACTTTCTCCGTGCTAAAAAACCATTTAACGGGTTCCAGTATTTGCGCAGACAATGAAGTATTCGCCGCGATGATGAGAAGTAGTAAGAATTGAAAAATTTTCATTTGGATTGGTAGTTTAATTATTAGCGGATATAGCCTTCAAAATTATCTTCCGAGGCCGAAAATATACATTTAATATTACATGAAAAAACTAAAATGCGACATCAAAGTCCACATCGGTTGGGGGAAGACACTTATTCGAATCACAACACATAAAGGTGAGATAGCCTTTTATGGAGGATTGGCCCTTATTAGGGATAAATTTTTGGGTAAAAACGGCTTCATTTTTGAATTGAATCACCTCCATTTCAAATAGCTTACTCATTTTCTTTATAGCAGGCGATATCTCTTCGGTTTCACCAATTTTGGCGATGCCATCATCGTAGGTAAATTCAAGAGGAATAGGACCTCCTTCTCCGGTATGTTGTGAATAGACCACCCAGTTTTCATCAATTTTGGCAGTGGCCGTAAAGGTATAGGTATCGTCTTTATTTTGATTTACTTCGAAACTCCAATTTATGGGCTTAAAGATTTGAGCCGAACTGAATGTCCCGAATAGGGAAAAAATGCTTACGATTAGAAAAGTTCTCATTGAAAGTCGTTATTTATCTTAGAGCATGTTATAAAATTTAATTTGGATTTAAAATCATACTGATACTAATTCAAAACTATGTTTTGTGCTTCCTGCTTTCCAAGTATTTATAAATCCCGCTGCCGTGAGCGGGACAGGCTCTGACGTCAGTATAAAAACCTCATTTAGCCCGCTAAATTCGATTTTGATCCTTTAGTCAGAACCATAAATCTTTGAAAATCAGTTCGCAAAATTTTATAACATGCTCTTATTAACATGATAGGGCACAAAGCTAAACCATTTAGAAACCCACCGCTTTAATCGAGACGTGAATTAATTCTATTTTAACGCTAGTGCTTTCAAAATCATAAGAAGGGTGTGAATGACGAATTTCGAGTTTGGAATAGGGAATTTTATATGCGATAACCAATTTGTATCATTGAATTTGTCAATTTATTAGAAGACTAGTTTCCTTGATGTGCTATTCATAAAAAAGATGATTTGGTGAAGTTATTCGGGCGGTCATTTGATTTAAATATTGAATCCTGCCAGGATTAATATTTCTAGTCCTGGATTGCAATTCACGGCTAGAAGCAGGTAAAACCCAATTTTGGCGACATTTTTAACCAAAAATGATGACAAAATGGATGATACAAGTTTCAATAATGGATTGTCTGTTTAGTTATGATCCAGTTAATAAGATTCAATTTGAGTTTTATTACGGTAGTTGAATAAAGTATACGACTTTCAAAGCATGATCGCTCTCTGGCTTGTTTCTACATTCAATCGAAATTAAAAATTCAGGACTTCTCATTCTTCGACTTCGTCCAGTCACTATCTATGACAAGAATGCGAATAAGAACAAACGTTTTTCTTACTAAGTGTAAGTTCACGTCAATTTAAGGGTATCTCGCAAAGACTTCTTACGAATCCAGTTTGATGAAGAATTTTATCTTTAGAGTTAAATTATTACGCATGCGGTTTATTGTTTCCATGATCTTGGTTCTTGTACTGACTTCTTGTGAAGACAAAAAGAACAAATCTGTATTTGAAGAGCTCTTCCTTGAAGGTTCTGATAAATTCCAATCGATTGTAGCAGAAAAAGATAAATATGAGGTCCAAATCCTTTTTTCACCGATAACCAGGAAAGGTGACAGTATCCTGGTCGAAGATCATTTTTTCAATTATCGGCCTGGAGAGTATTTTTATCCGGCTAGTTCGGTAAAGATGCCGGTGGCCTTTTTAGCCTTGCAGAAATTAGAAGAGTTGAGATCTAAGGGAGTGAAGATTGATCGCAATACAACCATGCGCATTGACTCTATCCGTCCACCCCAATCACCTGTTCGATCGGACTCTACAAATTCTAATTTTCAAGCTACTTTAGGACATTACATCGATAAGGTTTTTGCGGTGAGCGATAATGATGCCTATAATCGATTGTATGAATTTTGTGGATCGGATTATATCAATGCAGAATTGAGAAAGAAGGGTATTTTTACCAATAGCCGTATTGTACATCGAGTTGGTGTTGGCGGCTTTTCATACGAAGAAAACAAGTATACCCCGCCAGTTCATTTCTTAGATGAAACGGATGAAAAAATCTTTTCCCAAATGCCCGGTGTGGCGCAGGGAAATCATTTGACCATTGTCGAGAAATCGAATAAAGGGGTAGCCTATATTGATAATGAAGGTGAAAAGGTAAACAACCCATTCGATTTTAGTAAAAAGAATTTCATCAATATTCGAGACTTGCAGGAATCGCTGAAGCGAGTAATCATTCCAGAACTTTATTATAAAGGGGAGCGGTATAAGATCAGTGATGAAGACCGAGCTTTTCTAATGGAATCCATGAGAAAACTACCGAAGCATCATCTGTATCTGAAAGACAAACTTGACGAATACTATGATGGCTACGTGAAGTTTTTCATTTTTGGGGACACTAAAGAACCTATACCAGAACATATTGTTATTCGTAACAAAGTGGGGTTTGCCTATGGATATCTTACAGATTGCGCCTACATTCAAGACACAAAAAAGGGTATCGAGTATTTTTTAACCGCCACAGTTCACGTTAATGAGAATCAAACGTATAATGATGGGGTGTATGAGTACGACGAATTGGGTATACCTTTTATGGCAGAGCTCGGTAGATTGGTACATGCCTATATGATTAAAAACAAAACGTAATGGATATTGAAAAACTAAAATACCCTATAGGAAGATACAAGCCAGGAGAAGTAAATCCTGAAGTGATCAAGGGGTGGATTGACGAATTGAGGACATTTCCAGATCGATTGATCAAGGTATTGGAAGGGATCGATGATGAGAGTTTGAAGTATACCTATCGTCCCGGTGGGTGGAATATTCAACAATTGGTGCATCATCTTGCAGATAGCCATATGAATTCAATTACCCGTTTCAAGTGGACACTTACAGAATATCACCCAATGATCAAACCTTACCTGGAAGCCGAATGGGCAAAGCTGTACGATGTGCAAGCCGTTCCCGTCGAAGCGTCCGTCGATATTTTAAAAGGAGTACATCTACGTTTATCTACCTTGCTGCAATCCATGAAGGAAGATGAGTTTGACAGAACTTTGGTCCACCCAGAGCACGGTAAGGTCATGGACTTAACTTATCTAACGGGAATGTACGCCTGGCATTGCAATCATCATCTTGCGCACATTCAAGCGGCGTTGAAATTTAAAAAGGTGGATTGGGAGTAGAAATCAAAAGGATGTACGCTGAATATGAAACAATTGGATTTTCCTTTTGACCTGAAACAGTATTTGATGGTCTTGACCAAAATTGGTTTAAGGGGTATTGCAATCTTTAACATGAGTAATTTCAAATAGAATAAGATTTTATCCAATGTCCATAAATGGTTTTAATAAAAGAAAACTGGCGCAAGTAATTCCTTTTGGGATAATCTCCTGTTTATATGGATTAGTATATTCATTTTTGGAGTTTGGAATATTATTAGATGCACCAATTTATCCTTCTACCGGAAATCCATATTATTTCAGTCCTGTTTCGTCAGGTTTACTTTCACTTATGGCAGGATTAGTAATTGGTATGTTTGAGGTCATCTATCTCAATTCCAAGTTTCGGAATACCAGTTTTTTCAAAAAGATATTTTATAAGACCATAATATACTTGCTTTTGATAACATTTGTAGTGTTTCTGATTTCCCTTCTTGGTCATGCGCTGGAGTTGAAAAGAAGCCCCTTGGATGAATTGGTATTAAGTTATAATGCCAATTTTATGAGAAGTGTAGCCTTCTGGTCTATTGTGGTTTATATGGCACACGGAATTGTTGTGATGCTATTCTACACAGAAGTAAGTGATAATATTGGTCAGGGAGTATTGCTCAACTTTTTCACTGGAAAATACTACAGACCAATTGAAGAAGACCGAATATTTATGTTTTTAGATATGAAAGATTCAACCGCTATTGCTGAGCGGCTCGGACATATGAAGTATTTCGACATGCTGAAAGAATATTATGACGATCTCACCGACCCGATTATAAAATACGGTGGCCAGATCTATCAATATGTAGGTGATGAAATTGTGGTGACTTGGAGAAAGCATCACGGTATTCATAAGAATAATTGTATTCGGTGCTTCTTTGAAATGCGGTCATCACTTCGGAACCAATCGCAAAAGTATGAAAGGAAATATGGGGTTGTGCCCAGTTTCAAAGCAGGTCTCCATATTGGCCGAGTTACTTCTGGTGAAATCGGAGTAATCAAAAAAGACATTATATTTACCGGTGATGTATTGAATACAACAGCTCGTATTCAAGGTCTCTGCAACGTAAAAAACGTTGACCTCCTAATCTCAGAACAGCTTATTTCAGAATTGTCCGTATCGAAACTTCGCGAGACAATAGAAATTGGAGAGGTACAATTACGTGGAAAGAATGAGAAAATTACTCTATACACCATACGGTTAAGTCAAGATAAATAGTCGTACATCAATTTCTAAAAAGATGTGTATCGCTCATTAGATGAATTACACTACGAGCTCAAAGTAAAAAATCATATTGCTGTTAATAATGCTTACCGCGGGATTCACTCTGGCTATTTTTTGTATTCCTCTTTCCGGATTCACCAAAGTATATAAAATAGACTATCGAATTCTTGCTATTATTTTCATTCTCTTTTTGGACAAAGTTCTTATCGGTATGGAGTTTGGACGTACAATTCAACGTTTGAATGAGTCTCTGTATGCCGATTCATTTCAACAAAATCACCTGCCGAGTCTCTACCGTATCTCCAATAAAGATCGATATAGAATAAATCCCATTCACTAAATCTCCCAATTCGATCCGAGTTTCTGTCTCAGTAGGCGTAGTAGATTTTACCAGCATCCCGTTGGAGCTGTATATTTTGATTTGATCCGGAACGGAATTCGCTTTTACATTTATAAATCGCGTCGAAGGATTGGGGTAGATGCTAACCTCGACTTCTTCAATTTCTGCTTGTAAATCAACGTCGCAAGAATACGATTTGCTGTACTGGACGATCAATCGGACTAGACAATCGTTGAGTTTTTCGACCTCGTAATCATCTACTACGGGATCCAGATGGGGGTTGCCAATTCCACTATCGTCCGTAATGAAAACATAGGTGCCATTGGTGAGGATGGCCATAAACTTCATCAGAAATTCTGTATTACGATCTATTCCACTAGCAGTGACGGGAATTAACTTGATACCTCTCAAGGCGGCTTCCTTTATTTGAGCGCGAATTTCATTCATGGTGGCGTCGTCTTCATGCGGCGGGGCATCCAGAATAAGAAAGACCAGTTTCAACGCATCTTTTCTCCAATTTAGATTTAACGTCTCCTCCAGTGCAGCTTCAACAGCCTCAGGATTGTCGCCACCACCTTGTGCATTTTGTCTGGATACAAATTCTATGGTCTCTTCTATTCGCGGTGAAAGTGGAGATATTCGTGTAAGGTATTCGTCTTCAGTATCTCTATAAAACACCGACCCCAGATTGAAATCCAAGTCCTCATTTGTTGATTTGATACGATCAATCACGTCTAATAACTCAGATTTCAGATAGCGAATTTCGTCGTTCATGGAGCTGGTGGCATCTACTACAAAGACTACATCCATTTGATCCGGACTGTAGCATTCTTCACCCAGAACAATAGTATTGCTCCCGTCTTTAATTTGGACGATATCCGTGGTTACTTTACCCAGTGCTTTGATCGCCCAAGCCTTTTGGCCGATGCTGAATGCATTTTCCCACAGCTCTGCTCTTCCAGAATTGTCGGTATAGGTTTCCCAGAGCACATTTTCTTCTTCATCCAGTAATTGGACTGGAATATTGGCCAGGACGGCGTTGTCTTCATTGATTACAAAGACGTTGTATCGTTTTACGGGATAAATGGCAAAGCGCTCCATCATGATGCCATAGTTTTCATCCTTTAATAGCTCCATCCAATCTTTCCAATTGTGTAAATCGTTCCACTCTCCCGCTGTCATTTGGCCAGATTCCGGAAGCACTTGTGATGGATATGCATTGCCAAACGAAATGCTTGAGCCTGTAGAGGTATAGTGTTTTCTTGAAGATTCGAGTGCCATCGGAGCCATCATGGAGGGTCTTAAGGTTCCTGGCATGGAAGTGGAGATTTCGTTTATATTTCTTTTAGGAAGGTTTTTTTTGGAATAGGTAGCGGTAGATTTTTTAATCGGTGAAAACAAATTTTCTGTTTCACGGATGGGAGTTTCAATTATAACAATTTCTTCCAGGCCAGGATGCTCTATAAGTTCAATATTCAGTTGATTTCGGATTCCCTCTCTAACATTAATATCGACTAATATTATTACAAGATAACCAGTATAGAATGGTTTAATTTCATACGTTGCTGGTTGTAAATCTGAAAAGAGATATTTTCCTTCAGCATTGGTCATTACTTCTTTTATTAAGACATCTTCTTTATAGAGACTTACTGTAACTGCTGCCATTGCTTCTCCTGAATAAGCATCGGTAACAATTCCTTCGAGCGAAGTCTGAGAATAAGAATAAGAAATAGAAAAAATGCCAAAAAGTAAGATGTATATCGCTTTTTTCATATGCAATTTTGCTGTGATTCATTCAAAATACAACTATAAGACGACAATATTCGATGAAGTACATTAAGGAGGTGTTAAATTTTAGCTACAAGGAAATAAAAACCCCGAGCTTAATTTTTAAACCCGGGGTCAGTAATGCATTATTTATTTTTATCAATCTTTCAATTTTGTATTCGCAGCTTGTAAAACCTCCTCCGATTCTCCCTCGGTATTTGCGATAAAAGCTACGACTTCAATTTCGTCATCATTCCACAGTCCTGTCTCATCTTCGGGAATTGTATATGTATATGTTTTTGCGACAGGATTACCCGGTTCAAGAGTATTGGTAAAGAAATCGCCATCAAAATTGGTAACAATGTCTCTTAAAACGTGTTTGTGAACATAGTCTTCGATCACTTCGCTTTGATCGTCCTGTGCATCTACTATACCACTTTCTGTTAGCATGATGGTCAATTTGAATTCCCCGCTCAAAGGTATCAAAGCCAATGCTCCAACGGTTACTTCCAGTACCCGTGTTTCCGGATCGTAGTTTTTTGTTATTGATACTTGTAATACCTGTTCTTTTTCGAGTTCTCGTTCTACATATCCTTGCCATTGACCATTCACCGGATGACCCCAAAACGGTTCTAATTCTTCGTATCTAATCCTATTGAAATAGGCTGAAGGCTTTCCCGCATAGGGTTTCAAAAACTGATCTAAAAAGACTCCCGCATCACTACGGAAATCATATTTACTTGTAGACAATGGATCAGCAAGCAAACCGCCGTGGACACCTACAATAACCACATTGTTTGGAAACAATTGGGCTATGGATTCAAGTCTTTCCGATCCGGCCGGGCAATTGGGACAACTTACACCAGTTAAATCTTCTATTAAGACAACTTTTCCAGTGGTGAGCGGAGCGAAATCGGGTATGACGACCATTTGTTCTTCGCACGAAGAAAAGAACAACATCAAACTAAAAAGAAGTACTATATTTTTCATATCGATTGATTTGGTGTTTTAAAAGTTAGAAGAAACAGAAAATCTAATACCGCTGAATGCAGGTTCCAAACGACAAATACCGCCAGAACATACAATCCCTTCAACCTGTTTTACATATCTTAATTGAAAACGGTTGGCTTTGTTTATATATACAACGCCAAATGTTGGATAAGCAATTTTGAGAGTTTCTCCAGTATCAGGATCTTTCGGAGATTTGTCCGAAGGAGAACTGTTGTACATTATCGAAGCTTCAAAGATCCAACTTGGTGCAATTCCATATTCAGCAAGCGCGAAAAACCAGCTTCCGAAATCTTCTTGTGTAGACATATACTGCGACTCGATACGAAGTGATTTTTTTCTTGAAAATTTATATAAGAAATCTATATATGGAGTGACCGTACTTACAATTGGAACTTCTGGTTTTACCTCATAAATCTCTTGATTGTATTTTTGAAGCTGCAAGCCTCCGGTAAGTTGCCAATCTCTTTTGTACTTATAGACGATTTCACCAAGGATCTCTCGATACAGTAGTGTTTTTTCATCTCTTAAGTCGGTAATATTAGAAAAGTTGGCCAGGAAACTCAGCTTTTTGTTGAACCTGTATCGTATATCAGCCTGAAATGCCTGTTCGCTCAAATCCTGAGTAGCAGGTGCATATCGAGCTGTCATTCGATACGTATTGATTCGATTCATTGGAGGAATATAGTTGATAATACCCCGTTGTAAGGTGAGATTTGGATCTGTACGGAAGTTGAAGTTTTCGGTTCGTTTTCCTTCCAGAGTTACACCAAGTTTTCCCTTGGCAAAAGAAACGCTGGTATAAAAAACAGAACCAGATGCTTTTTTGAACCTTCCTAATGTAGTGACACCTGTTATCTCAGTTCTTGGCTCCACACTATCAAAAAATGCTTCATCCGTTTTGTAGGCTCCTTCGACATACCATGTAATATTTTTGTAGGACAGGGTATTGTAAAGGGTAAACAAATACACATTGAACTCAGGCTTGAACTGTTCTTCCGGAATGTAGGTCTTTACATTGTCGATGATTCGGTTCATACTTTCATCTTCAAGCGTACGATTGACAACTCCCATTCCAGGACTTAAATTAATCGGACTTTCCTCACTGCCTAATTGGAGAAACCCTTCGATTGACCCACCTTTAACAATTCCCAGATTTTCATCAAACAAAAACTTTTGCCTTCCCGTAAACGCTTTTATTTTCCAATCGTCGTTAATGCTATATTCGGCTTTGGCTCCCAACAGAGCATTATCAATCAGTAAGGGTCTGGATTCCCACGCTCGATATATGATTCCACTACCAATCTGATCGTAGATATATCCTACCTCTACATTAAATTTATTGATCTGTTTGTTGATAAACCATCTTCCTATTCCCTGATCGGTGTAAGATCCTGACGGATTCAGTAAGTTGGAATTGTTAAACACATCAAATCGTACCCCTATGTTAAGATCTTTTCTACTGTAGTTAAGATTAAACCAGGCTTCACCACCGGTAATTTGTTCATCATATTGTGGAATGTTGGCCGCACCAATGGTCGAATCTCTCAGAAACACATTAAAATTTCCTTCAAAATTACCTGAGAATACACCTTGTTCCTGTGCACTTGCGTATGAAAAACACCCCAGTAAACAGAGTGCAAACACAGCTCTTCGTACAAAATTCATTTAGTCCTTATTTAGTTAGCAGTTTGTCATTTTTATGTTTCTTCAAAGCACAAAGAAACACTCATTCTTGTTAAAGAAATCAAAAATATTAAATTATGAGCTATGTTTTCTGTTACTTCGTAATAAATCGGTCGTCAAGACCACGTATGTTAATTCGGAGACATGAAAGAAAATCCGTTTTTTGTGTTCTCAAGAATATTTTTATTATTGCTCGCTCAAATTAGATAAAACACAAACAATGAAACAAATCTTCGCAATTTTAGGTGTATTTTTTCTTTTGACTGCATTTAGTCTTAATCATGCACCAGAAGCCGCAGACGGAAATACGCTACCGGCCATAAACGTCAAAACAATGGATGGCAAATCCGTTAATATTCAGGAATTGGTAGGAAAAGGAAAGATCACAGTTATTAGCTTTTGGGCTACATGGTGTTCTCCTTGTAAAAGAGAATTGGACGCAATCGCAGAGATTTATCCGGATTGGCAGGAAGAGTATGGTGTGGAGTTATTGGCAGTTACCATTGATGATGCCAGAGGAGTTGCCAAAGTACCGGCCATGGTTGCATCTAAAGGATGGGAATATGAGATTCTTTCAGATTCCAAGCAAGATTTACAAAGAGCACTAAATTTCCAGACTGTGCCGCAGACATTCTTATTGGATGGATCGGGAGAGATCGTTTATTCCCACTCAGGATATACTTCGGGGGATGAGTACGAGTTGGAAGAGCAGATCATAAAAGCTGCTGGAAAGTAAGAAGACGAGATATATTAAGATAAAAAATGAAAGGGGATGACAAGTGATTGTTGTCCCTTTTTCATTGTACTCATACCATTACTGGTTTTTGGAAAAAGTCTTTTTACGCCAAAGAAAAAGACCACATAGTACTATGAAAACTGCGAGATAAATAAGATATCTACCATATGAAATGGTCAGTTTCAAAGGAGAATCATCTCCCACCAATACAAATCCAGACCAAAACGACGGATGCGATTCCAAAACCGATGCCTTTTTCAAATAATCTCTTTTAGCTTTTGCAAGCGCTTTGCTTTTATTCATTCCTTGGTCCAGATTTTTGTAAAACAACTGCATGATTCTGGAGGTCTGTTGGTCCGGAACTTGCCATAGACTCATCAACGTACTTTTGGCACCCGCGAAGAAAAACGCTCTGGCAAGACTAAGTGATCCCTCTCCCAACACATGTCGGCCAACTCCGGTGTTGCATGCACTTAATACGACCAATTCGGCTGGAATATCCATAGATTGAACTTCATGAAGAAAAAGCTTATGATCGGATTCGCCGGAAAAGACGAGAGAAGACAAGCCAGCAGTCTGTTCATCAAGTAAGCTATGCATGCCCAGATGAAGAACATCAAAGTTTTTTGCCTGGTCTCGGAAGGCCGTTTTTGTTGCTTCTTCATTTATCCATGAGACTCCATGGTATCGCCTGGCCAAGGTTTTTACATTTTTTCGTGCTTCTGGAATGTCTATTAAGCCAGCTCGAAGTGCAAGCCATTCCTCGGTTTCCGCCCTGGATTCCTTTTGCTCTTCTGTACCATTGCTGTATTTCGGCGCAAATCCAGCAAAAGTTAATTTTTTCTGAGGGACTTGTCCAACTTTCGGTAAGGAGGAAAAAAGGTAAGCATAGGAGATGTCATAGTCCTGGATCATCATACGTTCCAATCCAGGGTGCATCAATAACTCAAATGGTATGTTGTTTAAGGATCCATTTGGCATGATTATAATTTGATCCGAAGTATTGCTAAATTTTCCAAGTGTCTGAAATAGGATAGTACCTAAATGAGCGGTAAGTTGAGAAATAATTTCGTTGCTAGACTCGCGATTAGTCAAGATTTGATTCCAACTGGATAGAGAAAGTCGCATGTTTTTTAACGCACCTTCGAAATCCTTTTGTTGAGAAGAAATTTGAACGTGTAAATCCGTAGTATTAAAACCTACTTCGATGATATTATCTTCACTCAAGTGATATGCTAAAACCAATGTTTTATCCGGTAAATTTTGCATGATTTCAGAGGGATCTACTTTGTTCTCATTGGAAGAATTGGGGGTATAATATTCGACGTGTTCTTTCTTGAAATCTTCTAATACTTTTTTTGCATCAAAAAGCTTATTTTTTAATTCTTTGACCTCGGCATCATTGTTTTCTGATTGATTTTGAAGTAGGGTTGTTTCAATCTCTGTGATGGATTGGGTTAAAGCTTTTTCTTTAGTTAAAATTTCTTCCGGAATATTTTTGCTGGATGTTTTGGACTGGAGTTTGTCGTGTAGAATGGTTGATTTCGATTTTTCTAAAAAATATAAGACCTGATGGCGATTGTGTATTGAATTATCAATTTGATACATTCGCACCGATGCTTCAAGAGCTTCTTCATAGGCCTTATAGAGAAATTCATTGTATTGTTCTTTTGAATCCCAATTAGCCATATTTTTTCTGCGAAGTTGGATATCGGCAATACCCTGTTTATAAATTTCCAAGGCGGAAGCAAGTAATTCCGAGTTCTGTGTTTGTTGAAATTTGAAAACCAGAATTCTACCCAACTCAAGTATGGTATTCAGCACCCAGTGGTTGTGTGTGCCATCCGTTATATCTGGAATGGAAGTGAGTGAACTGGATTTAAAGTCGGGATAATTAGATTCAAAAATTTTCTGACAGTTTTTCAGCGCGTTATCGTACAAAGCCATATTTCTATAGATGCGTGCTTGATAATAGAGAACCTTGGAGAGTTCTGGAACCCCTACGTATTTGAAATATTTCTTGCAATAATCTAGTGCCTTTTCGCTTTTTTCCAAAGCGAGTTCATGTTGACCCAATTTTTCTAAAATTCGAGCTTCGTAAACATTGTATGCACTAATCGGCTCTTCGTAAGTCGTAATATAAAGCTGTGATGCTTTTCTTATAGCGGTCAAAGCTTCGTCGTAGCGTTTTAGATCAAATAATGACATGGCAATCAAGCGCTCCATATCCGGATCGTTTTTTCCAAGTTTTTGAGACTTTCTTAAGTTTAAAATTGACTTCTCCAAATCCGAAGACCGATATGCTACACCCCTCAAATAATAGGGTTTGGCCTTAAATGAATCTTCTTTTTCTTTTCTTAGATTGAATATTCGTTCGGCTTGATCTGCATAGACAAGGGCTTGTGCCCCATCAGCCAGTCCAAATTGACAGGTTTGCCCCAACCAGTAGTAGACGTAATGAAGATGCTTGGTATCGTTTAAGGCATAAAGCTTGTCTGCGGCTCTTTTGTAATGGGTGATCGCTTCTTTGAAATACTCGTTTTGGACCAGGTATTTTCCAACAAATACATGCATGTATGCAGATTCCACAGCGTTTACGGATTGGTAAGATGCAATCTGTTTTTGCACGAAACCCTCGAATAGTTTGAGTCTTGTTTCATCAAAAGGCACTCTCGCGATCATATTCATTGCATCATGACCTTTCTGCCAATTATTTAGTGAATAATAGGCTTCGACAGAATCTTTAGCTGCTTCATAAAAGGCATCAAAAGTCTCACTTTTCCTGGCTTGTTTATACTGAGTAAATAGGTTTTGTGCCATTGTAGTATGACATATCATTACGAATGGTAAAACTATCCAAAGCAATCTCATACCTTATTGATTTTAGTTGTGTTTCAATCAAACGCAATACCGCATAAAATGCATGTGCCGCGCTCTACAAACATATGTAAAGCGCAGCACATATAAAGAATCAAAAACCCTTAAGTATTTAAAAATGGAATTATGGTTTAACAAACTTTTCTACAAATAGACTTTTACCATTTTGTATGGCTACAAAGTAAAGTCCGGAATGAAGATTAGATACATTGAATCGTTCATTTACATAGATTGAAGTGTTGGAAAATATATTCCGTGACTGCATCAGTTGTCCGGCTGCATTAAGTATTTGAATGGAGGCTTGATCATTTTCTGAGGTACGTTCGAAAGATACCGTCACGTCACTATCCGTCCAGATTACCTGGTATTCGGATACTGCTGACCTGTTTTCTGTATTTTCTTCATTGTCTGCGCATTCTTCACAAAGCGGAGTATAATTGGTAAATATTCCTTGCTGTGGCACAACTCTCAGAATATTGGTTGCAACATCTTCAACGGGTTCTTTATCCTTATCATAGAAAGTGATAATGGCTTGAGCATCAATTTCTTCGTAGATATTGCAGAGTGTTTTCACCCTAAAAATTACACTTGACGAACACTCTTCATACGTATAAACTGTTGTAGGATCATCCAATCCGGGTAAATCAATATTCTGGGCAAAGAACTCAGCTTTAGGATAGCCAAATGTACCACTGTAATTATCATCACTGTTAAAGATGAAATCGTTTGCTTCAAATGGACTATTAAATGGTGTGAAGGTTGTAATAATGTTTACATGTGAGGCATATCCTTGACCATCATTCAGACAAGAAACTCGATAGGTTAGATACTCTGCGTCCTCATTACAGTATGGATAGTCCAGACTATGAGACAATGGGCATTTTTTATCACCTGGAATTGGGCATTCTATCCAATATGGCGTTCCTGTTGCACATGCTTCCTCTAAAGCCGGTATACTCGCATATTGTGAGCAATCCGAAGCAATTTCAGTATTTACGAAAGCATTTAATAAGGTAATAGCATTGGGATCATGCGGAGGGAAAGTATCATCGGTATGCAATTGTGCTGTTTGATAATTGACCATTTCGGCACTTAAATTTAAATTCGGTGCTTTAAATCCAGTTTTAGCCTGATCTATTACGATATAAACGTGACGTACTTCTTGGGGCGCTAGATTGGAATAGGTGAATTCATATTCAGTTCTACCTTGTGACGTAGTAGGAGCACTGGTCGTGACCCAATTATTGTAGACATAAATATTAGGTACCGTAACATGTGCGTATGTATCCATGGAAAATTTTATTCTTCCAAAGCTTATAGGTGATGATTGCTGGTTGGTAAAGGATAATATTACGATAGAATAGTTGTCGTGTGAGAAATTCCACGATTTACCCAGCTTGATCCAGTCATTACCAAGATCAATATTTGGAGTTGCGCTAACTGGATTCGTAACGGCACTACTCGTGAAAGAGATGGGTTCCTCTGACGTACGAATAGCGGATCGATCCCAATCTCCCTTTTTGACGTGGAAATTTCTGGTTATTCCATGGGTGCCAGGACTAAGATTCCAATAAACATCTTGCCCATATTGAGGAACACCATTGGGTCCAATAGAGAAAAATAAATCCCGGGTTACGTCTTCTCCATTCAAGAAGGTGAATTGAGAATTAAGTGTATTGCTGTTATTAAGAAGTGTAGTCTCTACGTAGACCTGCGCATAGCTTGAAATGCATAGGAGCAATATCCAAATTAAATTTGCTAAAATTTTCATTTTCAAAGTTTTATAATTATTAAATATGTGTGTTAGTGGATTTTATGGGGCTTAAAAAACGTAATGTTCTTATCTTAACATCAAGGAGTAAGTCAATTGGGAGTTTTAAAAAAGCTAGAAAAGGATCATATTGTGGCATGCATGCCGCGATTGCTACTACTTAATTTGAAATGGAATAACTTTCTGTGCGTTGTACCAATTCAGGTTTTTTAATTACTTCATTTGAAAAAAGAATCCTAATTCAAATTATTCTAGTTCATTAATCCATGCATACGTACCTTTTCCTTTCACTATTTCAGCGTATATTCAAGCAATTGCGAAAAGCTGAATGTTTTGTAAACACAATGGTAATCGTTGTTAATTTCATATGTAATAAAGTATTGTTTATATAGATAAGATGGCCTCTGTTGATTTCGTTAACAGGCTGGGCGAAGAAAATACATTTATTGCATAATTAATTTTCAATTCGTGTTATTTAGATCTTAAAGTATTGGTAGTTTTATATTCTTTAATGTCCCAGGTAGATTATTTACAGAAAAGTAAGATCGGAACTATTATTTCCAGCATCGGTTTTGAATAATTGAGCACACATGAACGATATTGATTTTAAGGAATTATATGAATCGTGTTCCAAATATTGCATGAAAACACTTTTGCAATGGACGAATAACGAACAAGACGCGGAAGACGCCTTCGCAGAGGCTATTTCTATTTATTGGATCAGATATAAACAGGGTAAAATAAAAAACTACAGTAACCCAAAAGCCTACATACTTAAAACGGCACTGAACATTTGCCGTAAGAAGATAAAAACAGATAAGCGCATTATAAATGGAGCGGTAAAGGACTTTGAAGAAGTCATTGTGATTCCAGATTATCTTGATGAATTCAATGTAAAAGATACTTCTAAAATTAATCAAGCATTCAAAAAATTGAGCGAAGATTGTCAAAAGATGTTAACGGCCAAATATGTTTATGGTTATAAATATGAAGATATTGCTGAAGATATGGGTCGGACAAGTGGCAATAGCGTGAAAGTACAGACATTTCGATGCACACAATATCTTTTAAAACTACTGGATGCATTTAATAACAAAACGGAACAATTGGGTTAGAATAGTATGGAAAAACCAGATCATCTAGAAATAGAAAGAATAGAACGGTATTTAAATAATGAAATGGAAAATGAGGAGCGTGTAGCTTTTGAGCAGAAAATGCAAAATGACGCAGACTTCGTTCAAAAAGTAGAAGCTATGCGTTCCCTACCAAACGAATTGGCGCTAATTGAAAAGGATAGATTGGCAAAACAAGTCAAAATGTGGAGGACTGAAGAACGTCAGGGGGAAGCAGTAGTGGAAGTTAAACCAAAAAACACGACAAAGGTACTGAGCCTTAGATTTCGAGCAATTGCCGCTGTTTTGGTTTTAGTAATTATTGCTGCCGGAATGTGGTTGATTCCTGCCTCGAGTAGTTTGGACTCTCTTTCCTCCGAATACCTGACGCAACATTATCAAGACCCCGTCGTACTCAGAGCTGCAACAGATACCCATTGGGAGAGTGCTATTGAACGTTATAGGGGAGACCAATTTGATCAGATGATCCGGGAAATGAAAGGTTGGATTGATGATGCGGGTGCTACGGCTGAGCAGCTCTTATATTTTGCGTTGGCAAACAGTTATGCGAATGGTCCAAATTTTGATGTTGCGCTTGACTATTTTAGGAGAACTGAGCAATTAGATTCTACTGCCTATACCGAGGTAATTGCTTGGAACAGGGCGTTAATTTTTATTCGAAGGCAAGAATTGGACAAGGCGAAAGCAGAATTGGATCAGATTCAAGGGTCCAGGGAATTTGGCGAAAGAGCGAATGATTTGTTGGATGCCATCAAGGAGTAATTCCTTTTGGACCCTTCCTAAGATTCAGATTAAAAAAAATGGTATTCTTTGGGGAGAATGGCATTAGGCAGGCGTCTTTCCATTTTGATTTTCAATTCAGTTTTTATAATCTGATAGAGTAATGTAGAGTTTCATTATTCATTAACACGATTGTCTTGAACATTAATACATTTTTAAGGATAATGCCTTTATATACACCGTTTTCACACAAAACGACAGATAGCCAAAAGCATAAGTAAAGTAATGATATAACAAAAAGAGAGCTATTCTAAAGCTTCCCTTTTATGGATAATCCAAAGGGCTGTGAAGTAGCATTTAGCTTCTATTATTCAAAGGTGCAAAAGGAAATCTGTCGAAATTAATTCACCAAAAAATTAATTTATGAAAACGTTTGTTTTACACTTTTTCCTATTTCTTATTTCTATTCATCTATCCGCTCAATATGGTGTTCGTGCTGGATTCAACAATTCATCGTATGATTCTTCAGAGGATTACGATGCGTATATCCAGGGGTATCACATCGGAGTATTTTATGATGCAAAGATGGCATCCTTTTTAAAATTGAGAACTTCAGTACTCTATTCCAAACAAGGCGGTGCTCGGGATAACGTTCCAGAACAAATTCGATTCAATTATTTGAAAGTACCTCTTGAAGTGATTTTTAAAACGTATACCAACGACGATTTCCACATTGATCTTCATTTGGGAGGGTATTGGGGATATATGATCAATGGTAAATACAAGGGTGAGAATCAGCCGGATCGAGCTATTGATTTTGATAATGGAACAGATGTCATAGACAGAAAAGACTTTGGGGCATCCTTTACCGTTGCCTTCAATTTTGGAAATAAAATGATTGGGCTTGAAGGTGTTTCTAGTATAAAAGATATTGATGATCGGCTCAATGCCAATTTCAAGGGTTACAATCGAAGCATTAATCTGATTGGTGCTTATACGTTTTAATTTAGATCGGTCACAAAATCGATTTTCCTGTAAATTTATTGTTTAAACCTTGAGAAAGTAAAAGGATAGCCCAAAGGCTGTCCTTTTTTGTTGCCTACTACTAAATATTCACATCTATCACAAATCTGGTTGCTCAGGTAGTGTCGCTCCATTGTCGGCAGGTATTCGCTCCGAAATATTAACCTTTATAGTACTGAGAATACTATGTACACCATCTTTTGTTATAAGCGATGTCAGCATGGTGATTTCCTAAAGGACGAATAAATAGGTTTTTGCGGAGACGGCTCTTTCTTTAAACATAAAATGTTATCAAAATGCATGGCACGATTTACCGATCAGTAGTTCATATCTACTGATTAATAATTTAGAAGCTCGAAAACGTTGTTTTTTATCCAATTCGGTCAAGTAGATTTAAAGTCATTCGCTATATTTATTTTTTTAAGCTGGGACTTTTTATGTAAAAAATGGATTATGAAAAATGCTTGCCTATTTGTCTTGTGCCTTTTTATAATGGGTCAAAATTCTTATGCACAACATGAACTTTGTGGGACTGTAAAACCCAGCTATTTCAAGCCAGGGAAATTCCAAAATCCGAAGATTTTTAAAAAATTAAAAAAGGAGATCAAGGAAAGACAAAGTGGGACACGATCTTCGGATGAGTTATGCATTACACACCAACCCATTTTGGTGCATATCATAAGAAGGACGGACGGAACGGGTGGTATCTCTTTGTCAACAATAGAAAACGAGTTGGCAGGTACAAACGAATCTTATGAAGATGCGTGCATGGCGTTTTACATTGCAGAAGTTTCATATATTGATAATGATACGTATTACGACTTTAATAATTCGGATGAGTCAACCCTTCACAGTACTTATAGTGTAGATAACATTATAAATATTTATTTCGCCAATACAGTAACTAGTGGAACAACTTCTATTTGTGGTTATGCCAAGTATCCAGGCGGAATTGATATCATTATGATGAAAAACTCCTGTGCTTCAAATGGTTCGACATTAACGCATGAATTGGGGCACTTTTTCAATCTTCCACATACGCATAGTGGTGGGAACGAATTGGTAGATGGAAGCAATTGTGCTACTGCGGGTGATGATTTTTGTGATACCCCGGCAGATCCAAACATTTCTGGAAAGGTAAATGTAAGCTGTGATTATACCGGCACAGATACAGATGCTAATGGTGATCCTTATACACCTGATACGTACAATATAATGTCCTATTCAAGAAAGTCATGCAGGATATTTTACTCTGTAGAACAACTTGCAGAGTCTCAGTATATTTTTGAAAACGTTAGAAATTATTTTACAAGTGATGTATTCTCTAATAACTTTTCAGCGGATCAAACGGAGACTTGCAATAATTCACTCACAGTACAATTCTCGGAAGAGTGTGTCGGAGAAGTTTCATATCAATGGGATTTTCAGAATGATGGGACAATAGATGATACGGGACCCAATCCATCTTTCACGTATACCGAGGCTGGGAATTATGATGTTCGCTTGGTGGTTAGCGATGGGTCCCAAGAAATCTCAAGAGTAATGACAGGATATATAAAAATTGGCGCTGAGGCTATGCCTTCCTTTACGGATATTGAGAACTTCCCTATCGGTAGTGCTGGAGGTTCTTTTATTGAGGGTTGGAAAAGTGAGCAATCAAGTACAAATGATTTCAAATGGAGGGTAGATGAAAATGGCACAGCCAGCAATAATACAGGTCCAAATACTGACCATACGCTGGGGACTTCTGAAGGGAATTATTTTTATACCGAAGCTACGGGATATGATCAAGGAGATGTAGCAGAAATCGTAAGTCCATGTATTGATATTCCGGCCACCTCCTTGTTTCCCGAACTTAGCTTTTATTATCATATGTTTGGCGATGGAATGGGAACATTGCATATTGATGTCAATGTTGGTAGCGGCTGGATAAATAGTATAGCGAGTATTGTTGGAGAACAACAGCAGAACCAAAGTGATCCGTGGTTGGAATTTGTCGTTCCATTAAATGCATATGTAGGGAATGTTATACAAATTCGCTTTAGAGGGATTCGTGGAAATAATTTTAAATCAGATATGTCTATAGATGATATTAGAATACACGAGAATATACCATGTGAATATGTTTACACGAATGCGAATGAAGGTCCGGGATCGTTACGTGAAGCTACGAATTGTGGCGGCTCCAACCCAATTCTATTTGCTGCAGATGTGGAAACGATAACGTTAGACTCACCCATTGAAATTTCAGGGAATTTGTCAATTATTGCCACTTCCACCAGCCCAGTAACCATTATTACAAATGAAGCTACTCCCTTATTTGATATAAAATCTGGAGTCGAGTTGGAATTGGGAAACTTAAATTTAGACACACCGGATCAACAGCCTCCATTTACTTTTGAAGACAGTAGCGCAACGCTTCGATTTAGCAATCAGGTGAACTTAATTCAGAATTGAGGGTGCAATACAGAATGATGTTTTTTCATGGTCACCCAGAACCCAAAAAGTGCTGTGCTGCTTTAAATTTAAAGTAATAGCAAAAGAGTCAGAAGGAATTGAATCATTCTATTTTCGCAACTATTAAGGTAGTTTTTTATTAAATGCAAAGAAGACTGCAAGGCTTTAATATTTCTAGCCTTGGATTGCTTTTGTTCGGTTTTTTTCAGCTTGTGGTTATCGAAGAGCTATCAGGCACATTTTGGGAAGTCGGCGAGTAAGCCGTGAAACCTATCCAATATAACTTCATCATTGTTAGAAAATCTCAGATGTTTAATCTTTTACTTTTTTAGAAGTTTTATTGTTGAAACGACTCTTCATTCCTTCCCAAGCGCATCTGCAAACCCTTTGAGCTTTTTAATATTTGGGTGATTATTTTTTTCAGCTATATCGATGTGAGCCTGAAAGTTCCACCCTACTGATTTGACCCCTTGCACAATAAGTTTTTCAAGCTCTGCTTCTGCTTTTTCCAACCACTTTTTATAATGTGCGTATCGGTAAAACCACAGTTCTGCTCTAAGGTCGTCATCTGTTGAAGAGGCCAAATCAATAGCTTTGTCAATAAATTTTTCGGCTTGAGTATAGTCTTGTTTTGATATAATAAGGTGGTGTGCATAGTTGCCATTATGGTCTGGGTCACTGGAATTTAATGAAAGCGTTTTTTTGAAAAACGTATCGGCTTTATCGTAGTCTTTACGAATATCTGATAGAAAAGTTGCATATGCACTTGTATTCCCATCAAAGTTTGGATCAAGTAATACGGCTTTTTTGTAATATTCTTCCGCTTGATCATAATCTTTACGGATATCTGTTAAAAAATCTGCATAATTGCCCATATTATATAGATCATCGGGCTTTAGAGATAGCGCTTTTTTAAAGTATTCCTCTGCCTTTTCATGATTTTTACGCACGTCAGTTAGAAAGATGGCATAGTTGCCTAGAATCTCAATGTTGTTGGGATATAAAATAAGTCCCTTTTTGTAATACTCTTCCGCTTTATCTAAATTTTTAAGTTCATCAGATAAGAAAAGGGCATATTCGCGCAAAAGATTTTCATCCTCCGGGTATTTGTTAAGCCCGTCTTCATATATCTTATCCGCTTTGGCAGTATTTTTTTCGTTGTACGCATCTATGAGATAGTTGTAGGCTCCTCCAAATATTTCTTTGGTCTCTTTACTGATTTCTTGTTTGTTTTTTGTCAACTTGTCCAGTAAAGCTTTTCGTTTTTCATTTAAATCCGTAATTCTTTGTTTTGCGGACAATACAAAAGGATGCTCTTCCGGAGTGTCTAATTTTTCAAAAACATCATAACCCAAAGCATCATTAAGCGCAATCATTAATTCATCAAACCCTTCGATTTCAACCGTAAAATCTTTCTTTGTTAGTAAGGCATTGATTTTATCATTTAATTCACCTTCATTTCTTATACACCAGTAAATTGCTTTCCGGTTTTCGGCACTTATATCCTGTAAGTAGTCCATTAGGCTCCCATCATTTCCACCATATCCAACAACGATCAAGTTAAAGTTTTTTAAGATTGGTTTTAGAGCATTTTCCCACTCAATTTTTAGCCGATTTGTTTCTTCTTCATCATTGAAGGGATGCAAAAAAAGGTCTCTGTGTACCTTAATAATTGTGGGTCGTTCTGTTTGCGACGATACAAATTCGGCTAATGTTTCATGACCCGCCGTAAAAGGCTTTGTAGAAGTATAAAGCCTTACAGAATCTTCGATCAAATAATCAAAGTTGGTGGTAATTACAAAGTTGTGTTTTTCATTTGCCAGAATTTGTGAAAGAATAACATAGCCAATTCCTGGTTCTGCTCTTTCCATCAATTTCTTGAACTCTTCATACCCCACTTGGGGAGACACTTCATATCTCTTTTGATAGAGATGGGAATAAGATGCTCCAATATTCTCAGGGTCCAGGCCAACCATTTCCTCCCACGTTTTCCGATCTTCTTCGAGCAAATCATCTTTTAAATCTTCGTACCACTCCTTTGATAGTTCCCATCCTGTTTTTATTCCCGAACTCTTGGAGGCACCTGCACCAAGTAAAAAACAAAATCGACTTTCTTCTGTCCCAAGTCTTTTTATATCCTTAAACATTCTCACTAGTCGCTTTTGAGAAATGTGGATAGGGGGTTGATCTTTTATTGGCTTCATATTAATGCATGGTTTTCTTGGGAACAATTAAGGTTTAGTACTTTTTTTGATTTAAAAACATATTGGTAACTACACAGCCCTATGTTTAATCCTATCGACGGGATGTATTTTGTCATCACTTTTGACCATCTGCGTATCGCTGAAGCTTTAGCGGAAGTATAAAATGCCGCCAAAATGAATTTTCATCAAACTTCTAGCCCAGGATGGCCATCCCGGGCTAGAAATGTTTAAGCCCGATAGGCTTTTTATTTAAAATATTA
>JBCCVV010000078.1:0-25940 GCA_039194925.1 Bacteroidota bacterium | reverse complement strand
TGTCAACCCTATTCAGGCATCTACACATTATCAATTATCCATTATCAATTTTCAACTATCCATTCAATACACAAATAGACTGCCTCCATTCTTAACCTCTAATGTCCCTCCATTTTCATTTTTTATCTCCTGATCTTCATAGTCCCCATAAATCCAAAGGTTACCAAATAGATTAAATACACCTTCATTGAGGATGGCGCTCAAGGCAGTTTCTCCTTTCAATAGGTCAATAGAGGAAAATCCACTAAGATTGATTATCCCCGTACTTGTATTCTGAATGGCATAATCTCCAATTTCATTAATCGAAAATCCCCCAAATCCGGTAATGTTGAGTACACCACTATTCAATAATGCTGTATTTGATGTGTTGTACTGATCTCGAATATTGAAATAGCCTTGTACATTGAAAATCCCCTGATTTTCCAATACTCCATTACCAAGAATTGACATATTGCCAAATTCGGAAAGTTCAATAGTAGTATTCTGACCAATACTTAGGTTTCGGATCTGTAAATTAAAATATTCATTCGAACCACCATTTCCTGTACCCCCTTCTGTATTATTGCCTTTCAACACCAAATGAATGGTATCACCATCCATACCTATTTCCACGTTTTCACAAATTTTAGGAAGGTGGCCCAGACTCCAGTTTAAAGAGTCATCAAAAACACCTAATGTGTCTGGCCCAATCCAAATGTTAGGTCCAAAATCCGAACCTTCGTCAATCACCCCATCGCAATTATTGTCTAAGGCATCACACAAGATTTCATCTGCATCCGGATGAATGTCTGCATTGTAATCATTACAATCTTCTATTTCATTGCAATATCCATCCAGATCCCAATCCGTACCCCAACCTTTGTCGCAAAGAAGCGTAACATCTCCATTGTAAGGCAAATCTGGATTATTGATTAAGTTTATAGAATCCTTATTACAAAAACTGCTCACACCATTGGAAAAACAACCTTCTAGCGTATTATTCGACGCAGTAAATGTTTTTAAGGAGCTGTTAAATCCAAGACCTGCTGGAATTTGATTTCCCAGATTATTATGATCCAGATGGATGGTATTAATCCTGGTCATTGTAGTATAGGAAACCGGAATTGCACCCGTAAATGAGTTGTAACTCAAATCCAACACGATTAATTGATCCAAAGAATCCCAAAAATTGGGTATCGTATCAAAAAGCAGATTGCTCTTAAGGTAAAGTTCTTCGAGATTATTCAGTGCTACCAGATCTTGTGGAAGCATACCATTCAGGTTGTTATTCGAAAGGTCGATCTTTACTATATTTCCTTGATAATCACAGGTGACTCCATACCAATTGCAATAATCGCAGGCGCCATTAAGAATCCCATCCACCCAACCTGTATTGTGGGTCCAATTGGTGCCATCCAAATCCTGGTAAATATTTTTTAAAGTATCCAATTGTGTTTGACAAGGGAGTTCTTCCGAATACGTGCATAGGGTAAACTTACCTTCTTCATCAGAGTCTTTTTCTACAATTCGAATGTATATCGTCTCATTGATTAATGCGGGATCATAAAACTCGAAGGGTACCTGTTCGCCATTGGTACTGAATCCGCAATCCAATGTTGTGAGATTATCGCAATCCCCGGAATACACTTGTACCACGAGATCAGAGATATACTGACTTGCTTCTACCACCAGACGTATTGTATCCAGGTCTAAATACTCAAATTGAAACCATATGTCATTTTCTACACCTGTATTGCCGCAACTCATATTTCCACCATCTCCTGAAGGAGTGGTAGCATAATTGGAAAATTCTCCCTGGACACAATAATTTAAGATAGGAATCTCTTTTGCCCGACCGCATACATCATTAAAAGGAGGTACGTGTGAGCAGTTTTCTCCGGTCACGCAGGATGCGTAATGATATCTTTCGCGAATCAATGCTCCCGGTTGTAGACCAAAACCATTTTTGAAATTTATACCGGAAGAGGTGAGATGGCAATAAGACATGATGGTACCGCCCACATTATTAGGTGGATTTCCGGGATCTGCGCAACTACCTTCAATATTTCCACATCCATCGATTGCCGTATTATTTCCATTCCAAGAGCAGGACTGTGTATGTGGCGATCCCATATTATGTCCGATTTCGTGGGCTACCACCATTACATTCCAGGAATAGGAGGGGTAGGGTGTGTTGCCCCCATTTAAATTTGCGCTGACCGCAACATTTGAGAAGGTACTGCACAATGAGTTGAGATAAGCGATACCGCCACCCAAACTTCTGCCCGACAGCAAGTGTGCCAATCGACCGTTAAAGTTTGGATTTTGCTGAACAGCACTTCTGAAAAGTGAAAGTGCTCCCGACGTGTTGGATGCGGAAGTGTAAGGATCTTGTGTATCCCATACCTGGATTCCAGAAATATTGAGAGGGACATCGTGCTCGATGAAAAGTATAGCCACTTGAGCGAAGAGTGTCATGGCCCATTCTTCTGTGTTTGGAATACTTGATCCTTTTTTGACGTACATATTGTTGTCAATTTCCAAAAATACTGTAACACACTCAGGATCCGAATCAGATCGGGTACCATGATGTATAGGCTCTGATTTTCCATTGGACTCATCGATTACCTGGCATTCCCAATCCAAATCAATCGGTTCAATACGGTCGTCATCATAGTATCCGGCGTAATAATCATCTTGACGATGTATCTCATAATTGCCGTCATCATCAAAGATGCTCATCGAGAATGCATCGTCAAAATAGATCAAAACGACTTTAGAGTTGATCTTACCGTCGACAGTACCTTTATAAAAAGAATACTTCTGAGCGGTTTTCAATGTTTGTCCCGATGAGGTAAATAGTTTATAATCAGGTGATAATATATTTGTTTTTTGAAGATGTACTATTTTGGGTCGATGACCAATAGGTACGCTAACTTCAATAGGACCAGTGGTATTTAGTCGGTTTTTTAACGCATGGATATCTACTTGATAAAAATCTACCTCGGAAAGAATCTCATTCGCCTGGTTAACAATTGAGCTTTCTGGTGTTGTTTGTACAAATACTTCTTGTGCGTTTGCAGAACCAACAAAAAATAAAACGAATAAAAGGGCGTATGATTTTCTTTGAATAGTAAAATAGAACATGGGAAACGATCTTTTGGTAAAAATACATGAATCGTACGAATTTCACTAAGGGTTTACCCCAGACAACGCGGTTTTGCAATCTAGTATGCCTTTGGCAGTGAATGGTTGAATGCTTAAATGCTTGAATGGTGGGTGTTTTCCTTTGCTTCGCTGGAAACTCAACAACTCAACAACTCAACAACTCAACAATTCAACAACTCAACAACCCAATTAGTCTACGTTCTAGGATTTATAATTATATTGTATTTCCTAACTAAAATCATTCAAGATGAAAATCTTAAAATATCTTCTTTATGTAATTGTGGCATTAGTCCTTTTGTTTTTTGCATTTGGTATTTTCAAACCTACGGTAAGTTATGGGCATGAAGTGACGGTAGATCAACCCGCAAAAATCACTTGGGCCGTTTCACAGGATGAAGCCAAATTCGACCAGTGGCTTGAAGGATTCAAAAGTATAAAATTGTTAAGTGGTGAAAAAGGAAAACCGGGAAGTACATATGAGGTGGTAGTAAATCCAGGCGATGGGCAACCCGACTTCTCAATGATAGAGACTTTCAAAACGGTAAAGGAGTACGAATTGATTGAGATGAGTTTTGATAATGAACAGATGTATATTGATTATTCGGTGTCCCATACGGAATCCGATGATGGAAAAACAACTATAAAATCACATTCGATTACAAAGGCGAAAGGTCTTGTGATGCGATCCATGTTTGCCATTATGGATATGTTCGATGCATTTCAGGCGCAGGAAGTGAAAAATATGGAAGCCTTGAAAAAAGTGATCGAGGAGAATACGACTGATTATTATCCAGCACCTGTGATTGAAGAAGATGCTCAGGCTACGTCTGTAAATGAACAGATTACGGATTAGAAATCTAGTCTCAACTAAAGTTTATACTGAGGTACAGCTGTTCTCAAAAGCTGCATAAAAATCCAGATGTTGACTTGGGGTTTGTGGTAGTTCTATATACGCCCTTTAAAGCCTAATGGTAAGAATGTAACTTCACAGCTAGAATACTATTTCAAATAAAAAAGTCAATCGGGCTAGAAGTTGGATGCAAATTCATTTTGGCGGCATTTTTGGTCAAAAATGATGACAAAATACATCACGGCGATAAGAGAAAACGAAGGGCTGTGTAGTTACCATATGGTTTAAATCACTTCATTCGATATCACCTAGCAAAAAATATAAATTACCAATCTCCTCTGCATCGTTGATTGCCTTATAAAGACTGGTTGAAAGTAAATTTTGCGGGTTAAATGAAACCAGCTCAATATCTTCCTGTCTAATTAGTTTAGGATATCTTTGGTAAAGAGATTTCTAAATTTCTCTGCCTGATGGCATAGTAAAAATAAGATCGTAGATAATTGCACTGCCATAAGAAGCAATATATATTTTGTTTAGTTCCTCCACTTATTCACTTCTTGAAAAAATTAAATTTCCAGTAAAAAACAAACTTCTAACACTAGTATTATTGTAGGGCAAATCAAAGGTTTCGGAAGAATTGGTAAATATTCTGGATGTTATTAAGAGTTGTAGTTCATTCAATCGTAATTTTCTGGAAGCTATATCTAAAAAAGCACTTATATCATTCAAACTCGTTATATCAAGCCTTGCTTCTGATTCTGGCACATCTAACTTGATTAATTCATTCTCTATCAGATTTAGTTTGCCCTTATATCGTGATGAATTCGAGCGAAAACAAAAATTGGCAAAATCATTTTTTGCAAGATTCCGTAAGGCAGCACTCAGTTTTTCGAGATTTTTTATCAAAGAAGTTAATTCAGTTTTTAAATCAATAGAAGCTTCATTTTCCATTGATTTTACAAATTCGTGTTCATTACTCCTTTAAATGTTCAAATCCTTTTTATGAAAAGTCTTTGTTGTTTGACTCAATCTTAGTATCCATGAGAAGGTTTGTTTAATCCTATGCATATTATTAGGATTCGATCTAGTATTAGCGAATAGACTTGCAGTTTTGACCTTTTCTGAAAAAGCTCTACTGATCAAAGCTCTGCAGCATCCATTTCTAATAAGTTAGGTAAGTTTTTCATATTCCAAGCTATGAAGTTATCGGCACATGCTCCACAGTTTATTTTCAAAAAGAACGGACTTCTGTAATCCGTTCTTCTCTGGCAATCCCGCCCTTCTCCCGACGACTTATTGTAATTGCATTGGTCATGATTGTTATAATTTGTATTTGAATTTTAAACCTACAAAGATCAGTGAAGGATTTCCTCGTTCTACTTCGATTTGTTCTGTCCATTGATCAAGGTTTTGTTGTTGCATAGCCATTTCTTTCATGTCCTTCATTTTTGATCGCAACTTTTCCCATGCCTTCTTTCGATTTTGATGCTGTGATTTTCCATCGGATGCGGTTACTATTATGCCCGTTTGCTTATGGCTCAATCGTACGGCAGTTTCTACTTTATTTCGATGTTGCCCTCCAGGTCCGGAAGCTCGAAATGTTTGCAAGACTACATCCTTTTCCATCAATTTAGCCGACTCTGGAATTGTGATTTTTTCACATTTTATAAACCAATTTTTCCGTTTATGAAATCTTCGAATTGGACTTTTGCATTCCCATTTCAAGGTGCCGATCCAGGGCTCAACTCTTTTTAGATCAGAATTGTCTATTTCGAATACAATCGTATCCATAGCATTACCAATTGATCCAAGTTTTTGATGCGCAATTCGAGGTGTAATGTTTTGCGCGTTCATGTATGCTCTAAATTTTTGTTGGATACCTTTCACAGCAATTCCACATTCCACAGGCCCTCGGCCGGCAGTTATCATGACGTATATTTTATTGTTCATTTTTATTTCTTTTTTAACTAACCTCTATCCATACGTACGATGCGAGGTGTAAACGTTCCAATTTTCTCTACCAACTCTTGCTGATGGGCCATTACCTGCTCAAGACTTTTGTACGCAAATGGAGATTCATCCAATGCACCTCCAATGAGCGTCACGCGATGTTGTCGCAAATGCTTTTTCATAGCACTGTTGGTTGTTTTTGATTGGATTTCTTTGCGACTGCATTTTCGGCCAGCTCCGTGTGACGCAGAATTGATCGATTGCCTGTTTCCTCTTCCTTTTACGATGAATCCCGGATCGGTCATCGAACCAGGGATGATTCCCAGTTGATCCTTGCCGGCAGGTGTAGCGCCTTTGCGATGGACGATTATTTCCTGTGCATCGATTAGCTCTTTCCACGCGAAATTGTGATGGTTTTCAATCTTGCCAATCGGATCTAAACCCACCGCTTTGGCCACATTGATATGAATACGATCGTGACAAGCTCGTGCATAATCACCCGCTAGATTCATGGCTTCCCAATATTCTTTGCCTTCATCCTTATCGAGATCCAGCCAGGCCAGATGCCTTAAATTGAAGGGCAGATTCGAATTGTTCTTTGCCAAATCGGAATAGAATCGTGCAATGGAGGCTCCGAAACCACGAGATCCTGAATGAGCAAGTAATCCGACATATGTTCCGGCCGGAAGCTCTGTTGTCTCATCGTGTTTTAAGTCAACCAGGCCCCATTCGACAAAATGGTTTCCTGAACCAGAAGAACCCAACTGTCGAGCAGCTTTTTTCTTCAAGGACTTGAGCAGAGGCGTAGCCCGAAAAACATCCCGATCCAAAAACTCATGTTCTTGAGCGTATCCTATGACCTTGCTTATTCCGAATGCCGTATTATCCACAATGGACTGCTTGAATTTATGAGAATGCATATTAAAAAAGCGTTCGGTCGCATGATAAAGTGTAAGACTCATCCTGCAACCAATGTCCATTCCCACAGCATAGGGAATTACTGCCTTTTCGGTAGCCAATACGCCACCTACAGGTATGCCATAGCCCAGATGACTATCAGGCATAAGAGCAGCTTTTCGAGAGATGGGAAGTTTCAGTGCCATCTTCATTTGCTGATAAGCATTGCTTTTGATCAACGGTCTGCCAAAGATGTTAAATTCGATATCGTGATCTTTTACATCTATGAGAGTTGTATTTACACTTTCCGGCTGATAAAACTCGTTTGCTATCCGGTTTAAAATTGGATCCTGGAGATAATTCTCCGGTTCCTTTTTGATTTTTTGTATTAATTCCAATTGTTCATGTATGGTGTTGTGTTTAAAATGTTTTTTAAGTATGGATATCAAAAGTGATATGGTTTGATTTGAGTGAATGTCAATTTTTTTGAAGTCTTTACTTCTTAATTTGTGAGCCATAAGGCAATAGAAATTTAGGCCGCAAGAGGACATCTCAAGCGAGGATAAACTAAAAGCTCCGATGAGCGATTTTTGTGAATTTGTGAACGCGAAAAAGAGAGGATAAACGCCATTAAACAGCGTCATCTATTCTGAATAAATTGTGATATAAATAAAAATGCCTGATCAGATGACCAGGCAGAAATACAGCTATATAAGGGCTTTTACCCTCTTGGCCGGGTCACAATGGTCGATATGTATTTCTGCTCCAACATAATAATTCCTTTTAGAGGTGAGGAATTGAATTTCGATGCAAAAGTATGGTTAAAAGATTCTAATATGCAAGAAAAACTCAAAGAAATTTAGAAAAAAAAGTTGAACCGAAGCCTTGATCTTAAAGCATTGTAATTTTCATAGTAAACACTATTTTCATGATAATCATCATTTAAGTAGTCTAGACACACATACCATTTTTATGGTGATCAAATCAAGGGTTTACAATCTCATTTTTCATCCCTGATTTTCCCTTTTTCATCACAAATACATTTTTTCAGGGTATTCACCACTTGAAATGCCAGGATGCTTAGCTTAAATTTATAGAGTTAATTGATCTATAATGGTCAATCCATTTTAAACCATTTCTTTCTAACTAAAAACTCTATTATGAAGACTTTCGTTAAGATCATTGCATTTTTTCTACTTACGTATACGGTCAAAGCCCAGGCCGTTGTAGAAATCACCAACAACACCAATTGTACACTCTTGGTTCAAATGTATTCCGTTGCAACAGGTACTTGTGCATGGGGTAGTTTTCAGAACTATATTTTGACTCCGGGATCTGGAGTAGCAGCGGTGGCACCTGCCGGGGACGAGTGGATCTATGCTGAGATTACCAGCTTTCCATATTGTACCGGAGGTGTAGGTCTTGCGGTTGGCACACCTATGTCATGTTCCAGTACATGCTCTTGGGGAGTAGGTAGTAATGTCACCGTCGGAAATAGCGGTTGCAATGGCTGCAAACCTAATGTCAATGCGCAATGGATCGATCACTGCGGACATCCGGGCACGCTCAATATTATTGACTTTTAAGTATAAATATTGATCAGACCGCATTCACAAAGAGCATCTTTTTAGGTGCTCTTTTTTTACCCTAGAAGGATATTCATAGGTTTTTCAAGATTATTTTTAAGGGCATGTATAACCGCTGAGGGGTAAATTAATTTCTTTTGATTAGAAAAGTCATTTGGTGACTGGTTAAATCCAGATTTCTCTGTTTATAAATCAAGGTCCCAGGGCAACCACAGCCATATGTTTAATCACATCGTAGTGATGTGTTTTGTCATCATTTTTGACCAAAAATGCCGCCATAATGGATTTCCATCTCGCTTCCAGCCCATGGGCAATCCTGGGCTAGAAATTCGGGATTGCCTCCGTCTGGTGAATAAGTGTTTTGAAAATACATGGACACCCTGTCATAATTCGCGATATTGACATTAAAGTAAGTCGACTTAATTCCGGGTGATTGCGTATTTGTCTGAATACAATTCCAAAATTAGAGAAGAGATTGTGTTGGAAAAATAATGCTAGTCATCTATAAAGTTGATCATACTCACCCCTTAGAGTAATCAACATACCCCGCTAAGCTGACCAGTATCATAGCAGGATTATCAAAATTCAATACTCCTTCTAAATTCCGATTTGGATGTAGATATTGAAAATACTTACTAATTTTGTTTTTATATTACTGTATATGGAATTGAGGGATACGCATAATAGAATCGCAAATTATCTTCGAATCGGAGTTACGGATCGTTGCAATCTTCGTTGCCGATATTGCATGCCTGAGCAAGGGATTGATTTTGCGGATCGAAGAGACATCTTATCCTATGAAGAAATTACACGGTTGGCTAAAATATTTAAAACGTTAGGGGTCGAAAAAGTAAGAATCACTGGAGGAGAACCATTTGTAAGAAAAGATATGGGAATTTTGCTTCGTCAGCTCGCTAGTATTTTCCCAAAAGTTCATATTACGACCAATGCGACACTGCTTTCAGATCATATTGAACTGCTTAAAGAACTAAAAATTGCCAGTCTTAATATATCCATTGATTCGCTGGACAGAGATAAATTTTTTCTGATTACACGGAGAGATAGTTTCGATACGGTGATGGAAAACATCTTGTGGTGTATAGATGCATCCGTACCAATTAAGCTCAATATGGTGGTGATGAGAGGAATCAATGATGCAGAAATACTTGATTTCGTACGTTTCGGAATAAGGCATAACATTGAAGTTAGATTTATTGAAGCGATGCCTTTTAATGAAGACGATGGGAATAGGGATGTATTTATGTCCTCTTCAGATATTCTAAGAACCATTTCGGAGGAATTTCCTGATGTTAGAAAGATTGAATCGAATTTACCCTCATCTTCAGAAAAATATGAGTTGAACGGTGGACATCAAATCGGAATCATTCCGGCGTATACGCGATCTCTTTGTACTTTTTGCAATCGGATTCGTCTTACGCCAAAAGGTGAATTTATGACCTGTCTCTATGCTACTAAAGGCCTGGATCTTCGGGCGCTGTTGAGAGATGAGAACATCTCAGATCGAGATTTAGAGAATGCCATAAAAAATAGTGTTTTACATAAGAAAAAAGATGGATTCGAAGAAGAACAACTCCAGGATAGCAGTGTTTTTAGAAGTATGACAACAATCGGTGGTTAAATGATACATGTAGACGAAGCATTAAAACTCGTATTGGATTCTTCCTCAGAGCTTGGTATTGAAGTAGTAAATTTAAGTGATGCCATCGGCAGATTCCTGGCAGAAGATATTTATGCAGATCGTCCCATTCCTCCATTTGATCGAGTGACTATGGATGGTATAGCCATTTTACACGCTTCCTACAAGGATAGAACAACTCCTTTTAGAATTGAGGCTATTGGTCCGGCAGGCTCTCCGCAATTGACCTTGATGAAGCCGGAAAATTGCATTGAGATTATGACGGGTGCTTCGTTGCCAAAAGGAACGGATACCATTATCAGATATGAAGATTTGGAACGGGTCGAAGATACATTCTATATCCAAAGTGAAATTTCGCAAGGGCAAAACGTGCACCATAAAGGCAGTGATCATGAGGAAGGTGTCATTCTGCTTCATCGAGGACTGGAAATCAAAGCGATTGATGTAAATATTTTGGCTTCAGTCGGAAAAACAAAAATTTCTGTTCTTAAGATGCCCAAGGTCGCCGTGATCTCTTCTGGTGACGAACTGGTGGAAGTTGATCAAGTACCTAAAGACTATCAAGTCAGGAAGTCAAATGTCTATATGATTTCCGCAAGACTGAGACAATTAAACCTACCATCCCAAACCTTTCATTTTAAAGATGATGAAGAAGGGATACTCAATGAAGTAGAGCGTGTTTTGGAAGAGTTCGACGTACTGCTCATGAGCGGTGGCGTGTCTAAGGGGAAATTTGATTTTATCCCTGCGATTTTGGAGAAATTGGGTTTCGAGAAGCTTTTCCACAGAGTGGCGCAGCGACCGGGCAAGCCATTTTGGTTTGGTAAGAAAGGTAAGAAAACCGTTTTTGCGTTCCCCGGAAATCCAGTCTCCACCTTGGCTTGTTTTCATAAATATTTCATTCCGTGGTTGCATAAAACCCTTGGAAAAGATCAGCCTCAATTAAACGTGGTATTATCGGAGGATGTGAGTTTTAAACCCAATCTCACGTATTTTGCTCAAGCCATGGTGGCGCAAGGAGAGGATGGAAGGTACTTCGCCAAAGTTCGTCATGGTAAGGGGTCGGGTGATATTGTTAGCCCTTCGATGATGAATGGATTTGTTGAGTTGCCGCAGGGTCCAGAATTGTATAAGGCAGGAGAAATGTACCGTTTTATGCCCTTTTATCCGTTATTCAAATAAGTATGGAAAAGAAATTATCACATTTGGACAAAGATGGAATGCCAGGAATGGTGGATGTCAGTCACAAGATTAGTACAAGTCGCGAAGCAAAGGCAATTGGAAAAATTATCGTTGGTGAAAAAGTAATGAAGACTCTGGCCGTCGATCATTTTAATACGAAGAAAGGATCAATTGCACAAATCGCAGTGATAGCTGGAACGATGGCCGTAAAGAATACATACAATACGATTCCGCTTTGTCATCAAATCCCAATATCATCATGCAAAATCAATATAAATCCCATAGAAGATGCCTTTGAAATTGACTGCATTGTAAAAACAAATAGCCAAACCGGAGTGGAAATGGAAGCATTGAATGGCGTTACGGCTGCTGCATTGACGATCTACGACATGTGCAAGGCTCTCACGCATGAAATGGAAATTAAGGAAGTGAAATTGGTGAGAAAGACCGGAGGGAAGAAAGATTATTTTAATTGATAATTGATAATTGATAATTGATAATGAATAATTGATAATTAATTTCACGACCTTACTATTCAAGCATTCAAGTCAACGTCCCAATAAGCATTTAATAATTTAAGCATTAATGTCAAAGTCCCAATAAGCATTTAATCATTCAAGCATTCAATTTCAAAATCCCCAGAAGCATTCAAGCATTAAAAAAAATGAAAGATAAAGATCACCATCATCCACCATTGAAAGCCTTGATTTTGGCTGGGGGCAAGAGCAGTCGGATGAAGGAAGATAAATCAAAGCTAACGTATCATGGGGTTTCTCAGGAAGAATATATGGCTCGGATGTGTGAGTCCATTGGAGTTGAAACATTTATCTCTAAATCTTCGCAGGTAAAAGAAAGCAGCATAAGTGGGATTGCAATCATTAAAGATAAATATTTGGATTTAGGGCCTTTCGGTGCGATATTATCCGCATTCTTCGTTGATCCTGAGGCGGCTTGGTTGGTCCTGGCCTGTGACTTGCCTTATATATCTAAGGTAGCTATAGAGCATTTGATCAAAGAAAGATCAATTCAGCATTTCGCTACAGCGTATCGTGTACAAGAAAATTCTTTTCCAGAACCTCTAATCGCTATTTACGAACCTTGTATTTATCAAAGCATGTTGTCTTTTCTATCTTCGGGACAATCTTCCCCCAAAAAACTCTTGATGAATAGTGAAGTGAAGCAGATAATTCTCGCAGATCCTGATATTGCCTTCAATGCCAATACACCGGAAGAGAAAGAAATGGCTATTAATAAATTGAAATCGAAAGTTTGAATAAAGAACGATATATACGACAAACCTTATTGGATGCAATAGGGGAGGCGGGGCAGCAGAAATTGCTTGAGGCACATATTGTGGTTGTAGGGTGTGGCGGATTGGGTTCGATTGCCGCACCGTATTTGGCAGGAGCGGGTGTGGGTCGATTGACATTAATTGATGGAGATTTTCCGCACGTTTCTAACCTTCATCGGCAGGTTTTTTTTGACAATCAATCGACGCAAAAAACGAAAGCGCAGGTATTGGCAGACCATATAAAACGACTTAATCCAGAGATTAAATTGACGGTGGTAAATACCATGTTGACGAAGGAAAAATTGATGAATAATCTACTGCAAGCGAATGTCCTGTTAGAATGTACAGACAATATCCAGGTCAAATATATGGCCAATGATTATTGTGCGGTACAGCAAATTCCTATGGTTTATGGTGCTATTCATAAATACGATGGCTATGTATCATTTTTTGAAAATAAAAGTGTTTCTTCCATTCACCTGAGGGATATATTTGCCGAACCCAATGATGATATTCCCTCGTGCTCAGAGGTGGGTGTGATGGGGACCCTGGCAGGAGTGATAGGATTGATGCAAGCCAATGAAGCGATCAAATATATAACCAACGCTGGGAAATGTCTTATCGATACACTTTTGACCTACAATATTCTCCACAACGAACAAATGAAACTGAAGTTGAAAAAGACATTTACTAAAGATATGAAATTGCTTTTTCAACAATCTTCTTATATCGCGGACCAGGTTTGTGAAACATACGAATGTACAATTGATCAGGTAATGCAAAATAGGATGCGTTATAAAGTAGTATCAATTCTGGAAGATCATGAACATCAGGATATTGATGCTGCAGTCAATCGAATGCCGTTAAGTGAATTTGAGATAGAGGAATGGGAAAGTACTACTGAGGAGGCTACGGTTTTTTATTGTATGTCTGGCGTGAGATCTGGTACTTTGGTGAATCAGCTATTGTTGCAAAGTCCGGATGCCAATGTTTACAGTTTGAGAGGAGGCCTGAGAGGTTTTTTGGAGGGTAAGGAGTGATAAATCACGAAGACACAAGGAGCACCAAGATATCACAAAGAGTTTTGATATCCTTTGTAGTATCCTGGCGCACATTGTAGTAAAATTTAGCTGGGATCGCCTAGTTTTCCAATGAAAATAGGTGTATTTGTTTTTACATGTCGAATAATAAATAAAAACGGTCGGTTGAAATCAATAGAAGGTGGAACAGATTCTACTCCTACACCTACCGTAGTAACAGCAGCCCCTTCGGCTCCTTTTTCATCGATTTTTAAAAAGGTGTCATGTAAGACTCTTGAAAAATAGGTTCTTCCTCCGTTGAACGTTCCCATTTTACTCAAATCCGCATCATTGAAAGCAGTTTCCAAGCCCATCTCCATGAGAATGTCGTTCATGTTTTTATTCGCTTCGATTTCAAACTTTGGAACACGAATCATGATTCTATTTTCGATCAACTTATTTTCATATAAATCCGTGTAGAAATCATAAAATGCCTCCTCGCTGAATCCATTTACAAAGTCCAAGGTACGCTGATCATTTTCGGGTAAAATAAAGGTCATGGAATACTCGTCATCAGAAAATTTAAGATCGACGGCGCTGTAATCGTTCCCTTGATAGAATCTTCGAACATCATCCGAAGCCATCATGTCAACGGAAATTGTTGTTCCATCTTCGGTAGTAAATTCTTCCTTGCTCGTGTAAGTGGGCTCAAATCCCCTTTCCCAGGTGGCAGTAAAATATAGGGCATTGATTAGAAACAGGGCTTCATCCGATTTGATTTCGTTGAGGATCTTTTTAATTCTCTCTTCTGTATTATCCTTAGCCCAGTCGTTAATGATATCCACCGATGCCGCATCTCGAAAATCAGCTTGATTAAAATCTCCGTCAAATACATCTTTTATGATTTCCTCGAACTCGTCGTGAAATGTAACCTTGCTCTCGTCATAAAAGACGGTATTGGCCAAACCTAATTTGGTAGAGTTATTTTTTGGGTCCAAATCTTTGACCAACTCTTTGTAGAAGGCATTCAAACCATCCGGATAAAATTCATCCGCTTTAAGGGCCGTACGAAATTCTTCCAGGGTTTTTCCGGCAGTGCCATTCATAGCCATATAAAGCGCGGATTCCAAACTTAATGGAGATACCAAGACATTATCTTCCTCGTCGGCCATGACTTTTTGAAAGGTGGTCAAGCCATAATCAATCACCATTTTTTGAAAATCGGTCTTATCGCCAGTGGAGGGTAAAGGCGGATCGTTGGGATTAGTGACTTCATCATTACAAGCCGTAAAAGTCAGTAGGAGCGCAAATAATGTGAAATACAAATTCTTCATTTAATTTTATTTATTTGGTTCATTCATAAAGACGCAAGGATGAAAGAAAATAGTTGGTATCTTTTAAATTTTTTTTCCAAAAAAATCAATTTTCAATTTTTCATTGTCAATTATCAATTATCAGTTATCAATTCCAAATTCGTCATTCCAAATTCGTCATTCCAAATCATGGTCTTGCCCCTACCCAATAACTACCATCCTCCAAATGTTCTTTTTTCCAGATAGGAACGGTTTCTTTTAAGGTATCAATGGCATATTGACACGCCATAAATCCATCCGCCCGGTGTGGAGAAGAAACGGCGATGACTACGGCAATCTCTTTTAAACCCACATGTCCGGATCGATGGTGGATGGCTATTTTTTTAACCTCAAATTTCTCCAAACATTGATCTGCGATTTTGTCCATTTCCTTCAATGCCATGGGTTCGTAGGTCTCAAAATTCAAATGAGTAACTGTCTTGCCCTTATTTTTATTTCGGACGGTGCCCACAAAGAGGCAATTACCACCACAAGACACGTCCTGAACAAATTGATACGCATCGTCAATGGATAAGGGAGTGTCGGATATTTTAATGCTTTTTACCTCCATTATCCTCCGCTTACTGGTGGGATGATTGCCACTTCATCGTTGGCCGTTATAGCCATTTCATCCGTTGCATATTCCTGATTTACGGCAATCATAAATCCTTTGATCATTGAAAACTCCGGATGCGATTCGTAGAGTGCAGAACGCAATTCTTTTACAGAAAGATCAGATCGATTCAATTCAAAATAGTCACTCTTTATAATCTCACGGGCTACACCGAAACATTTCACTTTTATCATAGCACAAATTTAAGGAAAAGATTATTTCATCATTGTACAATATCCTTGTTACTCATCAGATTCAATTTAATAGTGCTGAGCGTTTGTTGTTTATAGTTTTATTTAGCGATTGAATGAGTAGTTATAAATTCTTAAAAAGATTTTCGTGAAATATGCTAGTGCAGTTGTTATTACGAACTTAGTACTAAAACTTAAATAAGTAAAAAGGAGACCAAAAACGTCCCTGCCAGAAAGATGAAAAATAAGATACAGTAGGCAATATTTAAAATGATAAACTTGAGGATTGTTTTAAATAAGGACTGGTTATACACTTTTAATAAAGATAAAAAGACGTACAGTTCGGTAATGAACAATATCACGTAGGAGGCCCACTTTGGGAAGAAGTTCCACCCCAAAATATAAGCAGTGATCAAAACAAATGAGAAGGCATGCATATGGAAAGAGAAAATGAGGGTCTCAATGTAGTAGTATCCTCTTCTGCGGTACAGAAAATAAAGAATTAAAGCAACAAAAGGCATCATTAAGAGAATGGACATGGTAAAGCGCCTTACGATTGCCGCAGATAATTTCGATTCATCGCGTATATATTTTGTTTTTTGCCTGAACATGAGTCGATCAAATGTACCTGCACCTTTTTTATATTTATTCATTAGCTCATCATCCGACATATTCAAAAAATCATGTTTGGATATGTTTTCCTCGACGTTATCGCTCGTAAATGCTACGTACGCATTGAGATCTATACTATCATTGTATCTGTCACCATACCTCGGAAGGAGATAAACTAAGGAATCCCAAAGGACTGACATAATCGTATCGGTTACCACTTTGGTCGTAGAATCAGGATAGATGGTGTTTGTATATTTTGTGATGTTCGACATGATCTTGAAAAGACGCTGCCGTTCATAATTTTCCATGATTCTGTCCTTAATATTAAAGCCATGATTGGTTTTTGTCTGGACGCCTTGAAAACTTAATGCAATGATCGTAAACAATGAGGCCACAATTAGCAATCGAAGCGGATGTACATATTTACGGTGTCTGCCAGCGAAGTATTCAAGGGTAAGTTTTCCGGGAACAAAAAGAGCGGCAAGTGTTTTCCAGGTTTTGGATTCAATATTAAAGAGAGCATCCTGAAATTCGGCCCACAAATCGGAAAAAGTAATCCTGCCATCCGTATTCTTTTGACCACAATTTGCACAGTAATCAAATTTATGAGGAAAAGTAGAACCACAGTTGCGGCATTTATAAGAAGGTTGATCCTTCATCAGGGCATCGAATTAAATTCGTAAACAATATAAGAAAACAACGATAATTAAAGATATGAAAATCATAGGATCCAGGAGTTATACACTCATTTGATCCAGTAAGATCCTCAGTCCAATGATACCAATCAGCACAGCCGTGAAAATGCGTATTTTTCTCGGTTCAAGTATTTTCAGATTTACGTAGTTTCCAATTTGTCCACCGATCAATACGGCAGCCCCAAGCCATTTTAGGGATTCCCAATCGATCGTGGCTTCCGTTGTAAGTTGTCCGACTATTCCAGCTGTGGAATTTACCAAAATAAAAAAGCTTGCCGTGGCACTAATAATTTTAGCAGATTGCCATTTCATAAGATGCAAGGCAGGTGAGAGAAAAATACCTCCTCCAATTCCAATCGCTCCCGAGAGGAGACCAATTCCACCACCGAGCGATGAAAGTTGAACTTGTGAAAGCTTCTTTTTCTGATCTTTCTCTTCCAATTGCACAAACATCAGAGCAGATGCGATAATGAGTGCAATCGCCGCAGTAATTTTGTAGATGGCTCCTTCCAATTCTATCATGCCACCCAAAAAAGCGAGCGGAACGCTAAACAAAACGATGGGGAGGACCAATTTCCAGGGGATCATTTTTGCACGAATAAAATTGATACTTGAACCACTGACAACAATGATATTGCAAATCAATGCTGTCATTCGGATATCGGGGATTGCAAAACCAGCGACTAACAAAATCGCGATATAACTGCTGCCTCCTCCAAAACCTACGGAAGCGTAGAGGAAGGCGATGAGGAGGAAGAGGATGGCTATTGTTGTTATGCTCATTCGGAATATTGACGAGCAAAAATAAGTTTTTTCATTTCAATTCCAGCTGGTGAAAAGATGGTGAATGAGTCATTATTTTTATATTGCATGGGTGGCTTCTACTAAGAAAAATATAATTCTTAAGATCAGCAATGAGGGAATACTTTTTAATCTCTCTCAAGGTCTGGACTGGACTAAAACTAATTTTCCATCTAGAAAATTCTTTCGTTTTAACATGAGAAAGGAAATCTATTGGGAAGTAGAAATGCTTTCTTTTGATAAGTCAAATTACTCGTTACAGGTTCGGATTTTGGATTATGATATGAAGTATGAGGAAGAGCAATTCATTACTCAAAAGCCCAAGTATCAGATAAGGCGATTGATGTTTCATGATTTGATTTGGACGCATCTGGAAAAACATTTAAGCAAATATAAAAAAAGTGCATTCAACGAAATTGTAACTTTTACTTTTGAAAAAGAGATAGTTACCCACGAATCACAAGCAACAAAACCCAATAATGAGCCATACGAGCTTCTCAAAATTGACATGAAGTATCCATTGATGAAAACTACATTTAAAATGGGATATGTCGAATTAGAGAAAAAGATTAGAGCGCTTGATCAAACAGTCAAAATTCAATTGTACAATGATCATATTATTCCTGAATTCGACTATGTAAAGCCTTTTTTCAAAAAAGTTTTGGGAAAGAAAACTATTGATGTGAAAGGTTCAATACTGTTGAAAATAAATGGAGAGCCCGTTGTGAAATGTCACTCCAATGCAATTGCATCCATCAATGAATCTTTTATCAGTAGTGTGAAAAGGTTGAAGCTGCGTAACGCTATTTTTGATCCAAAGGTCGTGCCCGTGGATAAGAGTTTGTTTACACCTGAAGAATACTTCGAAGAAACTTCTGAAAACTTGGGGAATGCACTCAATCGAAACGACAAAGATATTTTTGATGAATTAATGGAACTGGATGATATACGAAACAAAAGAGAGCTGATGTATTTATCCGGAAAATTGCAAAGTGCTCAAAGCAGATTGAAATTTACCTTAAGCCCTACGTTTGGGTTTTTATTTCATATACCGGGCGAAGAAATGGACCACTTCGTCTGGGAATTATTGGATTCTCATGCTACCTACATATGGAGCATTGAAAAATATGAACTCAATCTCGAAGTGAAATATAAATTATTGGAAAGAGAAATTAATTTCATTAGAGACAATGGCCGAAGACTATACCTGCAACACACGCACGAATCCGAATTTGTTTTCAACAAGATAAAACATAGTGGGTCGGGTTTCGTAGACGGTTTTGTCAAATGGAAGAGCCAACTAAATGAGATGATGATTTGAAGGTATAATTTTAAGCAGCCATTTAAATATGTAAGTAATTGCTAAAGAATTTATCTTAGTAATTTTTGTGCAGGTTGAATGTACAATAGCGTAAATTACCATCCACTCACAAAAATGAATTGCTCAACATGTTGAAAAGGATAGTATAACGTATTATATTATACATTGTCTATTTCGGAGGCAAACTCATCACATAATCAAAACTTTCTTCCATAAGTTTTGCTACGAAATCAATATCACTCAACATCCGATCAGGTATTAAAATATAGCCCTTCATGGTCGAGTTATAAGAGGTATATTTCGTTGTGTCAAATTCTGCCATGTATTTTTCTTGTGTTTCTTTTGAGAACCGTATGCCGATTTCACCTGCTTTATTCAGCAGTGTAAACATATATCCATTGGCGGAGGTAAAGGGCATTGTTTTTCCCTTTCGCTCAAATCTGGAACATTTATCAATAATTGAATCGTATAATGCCAATCGTTCTTTCCACATAGTTTTTAATGGTTTTCTACAAATGCTTTGAACTGATTCATCCACTTTTCAGCCGGTTTCGAAAACAATTTTGGTATAAGGTAGGACATTATCTTAGGAAATAAGCTCATGCGAGTGTATTGGTAAGTAAATTTATATTCTGTTCGATTGGCATCAAGTTCCAAGAACTCACATTTCATGATATTGTCCATATGTTTATGATGATAATGTGCTTCAAAGGATTGCGGTAAGTCGTTGGACACTATGGTTTCAATCAAGATCATCTCTTTATTATCATGTGAATATAGCATTTCTGATACCGCACCGGCTTGTCCCATTTCACCTTTTTGTAAGTTTTTTCTAATGAAGCCATCTTGATATTCCTGAATGTATTCCGGATTAATAAAAAGTGCGGTGACCGTTTCTCTCGGTTTGTTAATGACAATTGAGCCGCTGTATTTCATAGATGATTTGTTTTAGATTTTTTTAAATAATAGTTTGGGTTTTTACTTCACTTTAGAAATTGGCTACAATAACTTCAGTATTTTTCTTCTTTTGGTTACACCTTTGTTTTGTAACCTCTTTTTTATGAGTTTTTGAATGAGTTGTGTAATAGATCCATATAGGTCTTTTGATAGCTTAACCATCTTTTACAAGGAGTTCTTTTTCAATTTGCTTTTTAAGCATATTCGCATAGTTTAGATAATCGCTCCAGTTTATAAGTTGAACATGTCTTCCTTTTGCAGAAATTAAAATACCGAAATACTTCTCATCATTGGATAAAGAATGCAAATCCAGCTTTGGCAACTGGGCACTGGTCTTAAATATGAATCCGATGGATTCTCTGCGATTGTAAATGGTATTGTTGATGTAAGGAAGGATGATTTCATCCCGTATTTTATTCATGGCATCATCTGCGTTGTATTTGGTAATCTCTCTATAGTAATTAAAAAGGGTTTCACGGATGGAGTCATTGGTAATCAGCTCTACCTTACCGGAGGAAATACTTTCGTCATAGGTGCCAAGATTTGGCTTAAAGGTTCTTGTATCATGAATACTTCTTTGCAATTCAAAAAACCTTGATGCATCTTTTTTTGTGTTTAAAATACTGACAATGGTATCCAGGTTTGACAGTTGAATCTGAGTCTCTTTTATACAGGAATGCAATTGATCGATATCGTTTACCAAATCAAAGAGAAATCGCTTAAGAATATACAACTCTTGTTTTCGATCTGTTTTCTGACCATTCCAGACATTAATTTGAAGAGCAATGAGAATACCAATCACGACCAGGATGATTTCGCCCAATGCATAAACCAAATAGTTGCCCGGTTTAAATTTCTTTAGTAGGCTTTTAAATCTAAGGTGTCTCAAAAAATATAGCATTCGACTACGTTTTTATACTCAATTCCAATGCAGTATAAATCAAGATGGCCTTTGACTGGTTACATTTATATTTTGTAACCGGTTTTAGACTTTTTTTAGGCTTTTTACATAATCTGACGGTGATAATCCTTCCATTTCTTTGAAAGACCGATAAAATGAAACCTTATTGCTGAATCCGGATTGAAAGGCGATATCAATAAGTTTTAAATTCTGAGAGTTTGAATTTTCGATCAGCTTTTTGGCTTCTTGTACCCGGTATCGTGCTACGAGCTTTTGAAATGAAATGTTATACTTTTGCTGGATCGTTTTAGATACTTCTTTAGATGAAATGGCAATTGCAGAAGCGAATTTGTCCAAACTAAGTTCATCATTCAAGTGCGCTTTTTCATTTTCAAATTCGTCAATAATTAGCTTCAGGTGTCTTTCTCGCTCCGTTATCTTATCCAGATTCTCAATTCTAGTGTTGAGTAAGGTGGAGTTATTTATCAAAACAAAGAAAATGGATTGGATGATGAATGTCATTACCAACAAACTCAATTGGTTGACCAGCGCAAAATTTGTCTGGAAGAGCGGTTGTGAAATGAAATATAACAAATGCAACCCCAGGAATCCTAAATACAAGTACAAAATTATCCTATACCAATTGACCAACGTATTGTTGAGCGCCAATGATCTGTAATGGTTCAGTTTTCGTATCGCCATAAACAAGTAAATCCCGATATACACAAAGAAACTCAAGTAGAAATAAAATTCGAAGCTGGAATAAGTAGGAATTTTTGTAGTGAATTCAGCAACAAGTTTTAGCTTCTCAGTACCCTCCAATAGATAAAAAGGTATGTTCATCAAAAGCATCAAACCAAAGGGGATAAAGTGATACAAGAACTTGGTATTAAGTTTGAATTGACTATTCGTAACCGCCAATGCCATGAACAACAATAGTGGAGGCTTCATAAAACTGAATGGATAGCATACCCCCAGAAAATGAGGTACGGAATGTATAAGATCCGTCTCCACCAACCATCTTTCCAATAAAGAAATACCTTCAATAATCAGCAGAGCCGAAAACAGCTTATTAAACAGCAGCTGATTCTTACTTTTCAAAAGAACAATAGCTATGAAGATGGCCTGTAGGCCTCCATACACTATTAATGCATTTATGATTGTTGATTGCACCTCACCCATGCTTGACTAAATTGTTTTGAGCATTGTAGATAGAAGTTTTGTGTTTTCTAGGACGAATATAAGAAGGATATGATTCTGTGCTCCGTTGTTTAAGATGTTTGAAAAGTTTATAATCTCGCTTCGCCTATATTGTTTATTTAAAACTACCTGGCACACTCCAAAAAGACTCGAAAATAATGAGAAGCAACTATGCCACTGAACGACTGAACAACTAAGCCACTCTGCCACTAATTTACTGAGCAACTTAAAAACTCAACAATTCAATAACTCAACAATTAAAAAATTGTATTCACGTATATTTTCAGAATTCTTGCGGAATTCCACATCGCATTTTACGTAGAATTACGTAAACCTAATTTGATGAAGATGATACCCTTTTCAGAGCGGCATTCATAATGTATCTTGCATATGCGTATAAGTGATGCGCAAATCCAACTAAGATCAATAGCACAGTAAACAATAAAAAGATGGAAGGGAAGTACACAAAAATCGGCACCGTAGTAGGCGTAATCGCTTTGTTGATTACCATCTGGCAAATTAGTCGAAGTCAAGTAGCATCATTTGAAGGAGAATGGATAATGACATCTCAGATTGAAGAAGCCATGAAGTCGGACTACATCGGAATGGAAATACAATGGGTGTTGTATTTAACACAGAATGGAAATGCTATAGAAGGTACTGGCGAAAAAATCAAAGTAAATGGAGAAGATCTTGATTACACCAGTAGAACCAAATTAGAATTGAAAGGATCAATAAAAGGCAATACGCTGAACTTATTTTATAAAGACTTTGGAACGAGAAGGACTACCGATGGATTTTTTAAAGGAGAAGTAAGTGGCAACACGTTTTCAGGAACATTTACACAAAGAGCCTCTGATTCAAAGGGTATTATTTTTGGTGAGAAAAAAGAACAGAAAGAGTGAAAGAGATCAAAATTTTTCTAGCTTCTTCTGAAGAGTTAAAAACGGACAGAGATGCGTTTGAGAGGGCCATTGCTGAAAAAAGCAACCTATGGTCGAAACATAAGGTGAGATTTGCACCGATTATGTGGGAAAATCTCTCATCTCGTATGTCGGAGACCCGATCACAAGATGAAATTAATGAAAAGATAAAGGAATCGGACCTATTTGTAGTTTTGGCCTACAGCAAGATTGGCATGTATACAGATGAAGAATTCGAAACTGCCTTTGGAGCATTTCAAAAGAACAAAAAGCCATTCATATTCACCTATTTTAAGGACATCAATACCAATGCGGAGAATAGCCTACAAAAGTTTAAGGACAAACTCAATTCTCTAGGCCATTTTTACTCTAGGTATTCCGACTTCAATCATCTATGGAATCAATTCAACCAAGAATTGGATCGGCTGCTCATAGCAAATTTTGAAGTCAATGATGTAAAGAAGAATCAAGGTCAGAGTGAGTCTAATCAAAATTTGGAAATTAACAACTCCGGTATTCAAAATGTCACCATCAATTACGGTGATGTTAAGATACCCAAGGCCCTAGGCGGAATTCCCGCACGCCCCAGTGTGTATATTGGAAGGAAGAATTCCACCGAAAATATTCACAAAATTTTATCCAGTAATGATCATCTTTTACTATTGGTCAATGGTCAAGGTGGAATTGGTAAGACTACCATGGCTTCGCAATACTATTTCGACTATCTAGATTATTATAAGCACCTTATCTGGCTGGTCTCAGAAAGCGGGATTGAAGAAGCCATTCTTTCTATAGCCCTTTCACTAAGAATTAGATTTCAAGATAACTCTAGCCGTGAACAGAAAATAGATGAGGTCGTAAGGAGAATTGCAGGATTGAACAAGCCAGTATTACTTGTAATCGATAATGCCAACGACCTTTCAAATCTAAGAGCTAGTGAACTACTCTTGCGTAAATTTCATAACATCCATATATTGCTCACTTCTCGAATCGATAACTATCCGAATTTTGAGGTTTATCCCGTTAAACATCTTGATAAAGTATCTGCCAATAAATTATTTAAAAAACATTTTCCACGATTTAAGGCTGAAGAACAGGATTTACTTGATCAATTGTTAGTGGCAGTGGGATACAATACCCTTGTAATCGAATTACTCGCCAAAAATCTCAGCGAATTCAACAACGCATTACATGATAATTATCCATTGATAAGCTTATTGGAAGATATTCAGCAAAAGGGGCTGTTGGCCATTTCTAAAAGTGCTAAGGTAAGTGCAGATTATAAAATGGAACATGCAAGACCTGAGGATATTATCAAGGCAATGTATAATATTTCGGCACTTGCCGAGGACGAAAAGCATATCCTGGCGATCTTTGCATTGTTGCCAGCTACTTCTATTTCATATGAATACATGAAAAAGTTCTTACCGGAAATGGATGAATTAGATCGCAAACTCCTCAAAGCATCTCAAAAAGGTTGGATTGAATTTGATAGTGAAAACAGAAGTTTTAAGACCAATCCCATAATATCAGAAATAATTCGAATACAAAGTAAAGCGGAGTTGGAAGAAATGATAGAGTCGTTATTTAATTATTTCGTGGATAGGCTGGATTATCAGCCAAGTGTTGGCCATATTGAAGGAGATTTTAATGAAATACAGCAGATCGTACGACTTACTGAAACAGCGATAAAACATTATGACGCGGTAAATTTCAATAAGTCTATAGTATTGGAACGCCTGGGCAACTTTTACAAAACATATGGCGATTTGGAAAAAGCGTTGGGCTATTTTGAGGAAGATTTAAAGTTGATGCAGGAACTTCATGAGAGTCATCCGAGTCGTACAGACTTTAAAAACGGATTGGCGATCTCGTATGCAAAATTGGGAGAAACGCAGAGTAGTTTGGGCAATTTGGAAAAAGCGCTAGGCTATTTTGAGGAATATTTAAAGTTGATGAAGGAACTTCATGAGAGTCATCCGAGTCATGCAGACTTTAAAAACGGATTGGCGATCTCGTATACAAAATTAGGAGAAACGCAGAGTAGTCTGGGCAATTTGGAAAAAGCGCTAGGCTATTTTGAGGAATATTTAAAGTTGATGAAGGAACTTCATGAGAGCCACCTTAGTCATGTAGACTTTAAAAACGGATTGGCGATCTCGCATGAGAGATTAGGTTCAACGCACAGAAGTCTGGGCAATTTGGAAAAAGCGTTGGACTATTTTGAGGAATACTTAAGGTTGGAAAAAAAACTTCATGAAATGTATCCCGAGAATTTAGACTTTAAAAACGGATTAGCGATCTCGTATGAGAAATTAGGAGTAACGCACAGTAGTCTGGGTCATTTAAAAAAAGCGCTGGGTTATTTTGAGGAGGAAATTGTACTATTTAAAGAACTGTATGAGCGGCATCCGAGTAATGTAAGGTTTAAAAACGGATTGGCGATTTCTTTTTCAAAATTAGGCAGCCTTATGTTTGATAAGTTAAATCGAAAAGAAGAAGGGAAGGAATATTTGATTAAATGTAGAGAGATATGGAAGGAAATGACCGAGCAGTATCCGATGTATCAAGAATTTCAAAATAACTATGAATGGGCAGTGAATAAGCTGAAAGCAATTAATAATGAATAATTGATAATGGACAATTGAAAATTAATAATTAGTAATTGATAGTGAGTAATTAACAATTAATAGTTGACAGGATGTAGATGAGCAAGAAAATGAATATCAGAACACTCGGGATAGTTCATTTAACTGTGTCTGGTTTTATAATATTTTTTCTTTTTTCAGTTTTTC
>JBCCVV010000077.1:0-26856 GCA_039194925.1 Bacteroidota bacterium | reverse complement strand
CGCTTTCCATTCCATTAGGCGCACAATCCAATGACAACCCCGACATCATTATTCGTGGTATTGATACCAATATTGATCCTTGTAGTTCTATTTCGTTGATGTTGACTGCTGGGACTAATATCACTTCAGGATTTAACTTTAATATTTCGACCTTGGACTTGCATCACGATTTAAATACAACATTTGATTGGAATAATAATATTGAAAATACTAGATTTCGATATATAGGATCGGATACAATTCAATTTGGAGATAACCTTTGTATTGTAATATTGTGTCAGGAAAACGGTGGCGGCATCATGATTTCTCATGACGGAAATGACGTTAGTTCTGATTTTGAAACAACGAATACGCATGGTATACTATTAGAAAATAATATCACAGAAGGAAGAGGAATATATCTTACACAAGGTGAGTTTATTGAAATTGGAGGTAGAACAAGGTTTTTAGGAGATGTATTCGATGGATTATATCTATCCAGTATGGAAGAGGATCTTAATCAGCCTTATCCATTAGGTAGTGAGGAATCTAAAGTTGTGCCTCTTGGAGATGGAATTTTCGCATACATACAATGCATTGAACTTGACGATTGCGACCCTATAATTGATATCACTAATAAAGGCAATTGGACATCTTCAATCGGAACAATTCACGATGATATAGATCTCGAGGCCCTTTGCTTGGAATATTGTGATTTTGAATGTAATGATACGCTGGTGTTATTGCAAGATACAACCTTGGGTTATGTTTATCATGGTTTTGTTGGTAATACAATAGACTTTCCATTCGTAACTAATATTTATGTTAATGGTGAGTCTCTTGCAGAAAATCCATTATTTACATTTCCCTATTGTATTTATGGAAATTGTACCCCTGCTAATTGTGCTCCAGGTCAATGTGCTAATCCAAATATGGGAAATAGTCTTGAAGAATTTCTAATCAGTATTGGAATAGAAGTATTTGGGGTCTCATTTCCTGGAATACAAACAGATAATAAATTTTCTATAAATGTAGCATCAGAAGCAGTTAATATAGAATTAGAAGTTTATGATGTTGTAAATGATGTAAAGCAAACCATACCGTTAACTCCCTGGAGTGGTACTTATTATCATATAAAACTGGTTCCAGATATTAGTTGTGATATTGACTCAATATTGTGGAGTAGTCAATATGGAGGTGAGAGTACAATGCCGTACTACGATGTTAATAATAATTGCGATACTATCAAAGTTAATATTATCTGCGCAGATGGTTGTGAATACAATGCATCCTATGCCACAGATTGTCAGCCGAAGCCAACTACGACTGAAGACGATTATTTGAATCTTGAGTCCATTGAAATTAGACCCAACCCTGCATCTCATAATCTCATGGTGCAATACAATGGACAAAACAAAGTCCTAAGAGTAGAGATTTTCAATCTGGAAGGACAATTAGTAACATCAAAATTGTGGGACACCTATGCTAATGAAGGATTCATGAACGTATCGCATCTCCCTCCTGGCATGTACATTATTCAACTGGTAACCAATACTTCTCGACTTGCAAAACGAGTAGCCATTTCTCAATAACTAACACGACTAATTCAAATACAATGAAAAAATTTATAGCATTAATAACATTTACGATTTTATTAGGTGGTATTGCTACAGCTCAAATCATTACGGGAGGAGATAGTGGAAATTCCAATACTTCTCAGCCTGAGGCTCAAACCATCAAGGGTGAAAATTATTCTTCGGTTAATCCATTCACAGGATTGTTATCTATTACTCATCCTTTAGGTTCGGTAAGTTCTAAAGAAGGATTAAGTTTTCAATTATCCTTGAATTATTCCTCTTCTATTTCTACCGGTTCAACCAACCCCAATGTAGGTGGTATTCTTTATGGTAAAGGATGGAATCTAAATATTCCAATGGTTACGGTAAAAACGGAGGATTATCATAAGTATTCATTTGAAGACTATAAGAAATTAAGTCAGGATGGGAATAACTATGATCCTGCATTGAATGCCAATACACCTGTATTCAATAGAGAGCCTGATAATCAGGGAAGTATAGATAATGATTGCGAAGAAGCGAAGTTAGAAGGCAAATTATTTTGGTTTTCTCCTGTAATTAGCTTACCAGGTATAGGAAGCAAATCTCTAGTGTATCAAGAGTATGAAGCAGGTCGTGGTTTTAAATTTATTCCTCATAAGTTTGAAACTTATTTTGAATGTTATTTAAATAGTACTGCTGCGGGTCTTCCAACATGGGAGGCAGTATTATCTGATGGCACAATTTACAAATTTGAAGCGTTCTCTGTTTCGCATCGTGATGCCAGCAATCAACGTGTTCAGATGGAATGTATGCAAGGAGCAGATCGAAAAGAAACTTTGGCTAATCTGGTACTGCCAAAAGCAGAAATTAGTAGCTGGTATTGTGTTGAAATTTCACATCCATTGAAGGTTGACAAAATAGAATTTAGCTATTCTACCTATGGTGATTTTCAAAGTAATGATTACGAAGATGCCCACGCTCGGATTAACAACTATTTTTTTAACGGCAATAAGGGTAACGAATTGGAGAAGTCTTATCGAAAGGTAGTATTGGACGAGATTTCTAGTGATTTGGAAAAATTAACCTTGAATTATGAACACCTCACTGATTTACCAGAGGCAATGAGAATTAATGAAAATGAGAATACCGAAATAATTGATAATTTATACGCTAAAGAAAGAGTGAAATACTACTCTGGATTCGGAGGAGGTGATAGCTTTAATGATTGGCACAGATATTTGCATCAAAGATCAGCAAATATTTTTAAATGTGGTGAAGAGCCAACGGTAGATAATCAAGGACTCTTTATACAAGAATGGATGTCTTCCACCAATCCCTACCTTGGTATTAGTAACGATTACGGATTCGAAACACACGTAGCAAGACAAAAAGAAAGTCAGATCAATAAGTACAGCTACGCAGGAATGTCTTTTGTAAATAATACGGATGAAATTACTACAACGGCATCGGATTTATACAGGAAATTTGATGGGGGATATTTGGAGTCGAATGGCATTTCCTTAGTAGATCTAGTCAGGGGAGACGAGTATATACTGGACTTTAGCATTCGCAACAAAAATGAAGATGATATATTTGACTACAACATAGTCGTGGGTGATAATCAGATTGATATAAACGAGTACCCGGATAATGGAGATGAAACAACAGCACAATATTATTACATGGACGGAGAATGTTACAATTATGGTATAAATCAATCCATAATTTCATCTTTTAATAAGTCCATTAAATTACATAGTAAAAATCCTGCTAGTTTTTTCAAGGAGCACTCTACTAATTTTACACTTAGATCTTTACCTACAGATATATTCGAAAACGTAAGAATACAAATCGGACCAGGTAATTCTGACAATAAATTTACCCATTCAGTATGTAATGCCAATTCACAGGAACATGTATTTAGGTCTTATTTCAACATTGTAAACTTAACATTGGACGATATTGATAATGAGGATTTCCATCCAATGAATTCTGGTGCTAAGACACCAACTAATTTTGGTGCCGGTATGCCGTGGTTTATGATTAGTGATTATTACAACAATGATTATGTTGAAAATCCAAATGGAGCCTACAACGATTGGTGGGAGTATTGTCCGGAAAAGACATGGTGTTTGCATGAAAATAAACCTATTGTTTTCCACAATGCACCAGATCCTACAAAAGATGCTGGACCAGAACTTCATGAAGTTACATTAACACGGTATTTTGAAAGACCCTATCAACTCAAAACGGTAAGCAAAGAAAGGAGGAATACGGATGGTAATTTTATTATAGTTGATAAGCTAGGTATGGACTATACTTCTGAAGTTTTGGGATTTGAATCCTATTATACGCGTACGGATCGATACAATCCGGATGACGATATCACGAAAGCTAAATTTGATGGCAATAGATATGATATCCTGCTATCAAAGGTAAAAAGACTGACACCCAATGCGAGTAGTACGTATGATAACGAATCATCAACGAACCCAACGACTCATTTTGAATACGAAATAAAGTCATATTCTACGGATGAATTTGTTTCAAACTTCTCAGTGGTCTCCTTGGTGAAGTCTCCTTTGGGTCATATGCAAAAAATAACTTATGATGATCCCGACTTTGAACCTGTGTTAACGGAAATGAATATTGAGGGCACCTTAAATAGTGGAGTAGGATATTCTGATGTGGTGCTTAACCTTTCTAGAAGAAGAACATTTTGGCGATCAGCCATTTCTCCTCATCCCTCAGATTTGAATTGCCTTGCTCAGGATAAATGTGCAGATCCTAACCAAACTGGAAATAAGTATGAAAATGTAAACATTCCGTCAGGTGAGATTTCATTTACGGTAAATATGGCAGTGAAGGCATTAGAATCGGAAGACTCCAATGGTCCGAAACGAACCGATTACGAATATATGGGTGAAATCAACTTGTATGAATCCTACAACCTTACCAACAATTTTATTTGGGATCAGGGTCAATATGGTGCATGGCAAAGAGGATTTGGAGAATGTAAGATTTTTCATCCAGGTGATGAAGGTCAGCGACCGTATACAATCAATACATACTCAACAGACAACCTTAAATTTGGAAAATTGGAAAGAGTTCGTGATTATACAGGTAAAGAAGTACTGGTAAATGATAAGGAATATGTGTACGAAGAACAGTTGGTTTTTAGTCCTGATTGGTCTGGAGGAATAGATATTCCTGATTTTGTTGCGACAGATGGCATGTATGATGCACCATTATTTTACAATACCAGATTTCTAAACGAAAATTCTGAAATTAATAAATCCTATTTTGTTAGACTGGTCTCCGATAGTAAATCAATGTTCCTTAATGGAGCTGAAATATCTTTTGATACTGAGTATTCTTACTTTGATATGGATGTTTCTAACTCAGGATATTCGGAGATGGGCATTACGACGCTGGATGAATTTCCAAGCTTTCAACTCTATTCTACGGAGAAAACATCATCCGAATTTGCTGGTTATGCCGAGAAAACTGAGAATTTTTACCTGTATGATTATGTAAATGGCAATACATCAAATGGTGAAGTCACCACTGCTACTGAGCGGAATATAAGAACGTTGCCTTTTCAGACTAGGGTCTCATTATCTAGAAACGGTACTCAGTATAGCAATTCCTCGTTTATTGAATACTTCAGCAATTATTTAGTTCCGCAAAACACATATACGCAAATTAGCAATGGTACATATGTAGGATTACATTCTAGTCTTAACGGAGAATTTAAAACATTGCGAACACAGGAGGTTATATCACTGAATTCTGACTTTCAAATTCCAAGGGAAATAATTGATGTTATGGGCAGAACGACTATCCTGGATCACTATACTAACGGTAATGTAAATCTGAAAACAACTACAGCACCTGGGGTAGGAACCGTGCTGACCGAAGAGGTCACGTATTTTTCCGACAACGATCAAGTCAGAGATATTACTGATCAAACGGGTCTAAGACTGGAGTTTGAATATGATTTTCTTAATCGATTAGCTGTTAAAAAACGAAACGGTAAGATTCTCGAGGAAATAGAGTATTCCAATTGGGATAATACTAATAAGACCTTTAATGCTGCGACAGCACAAAACTATATAAAAACTACAGAGCATATAGAAGCACAAATAGTGACCAACACAAAATACTCGTACGTAAATCCTGAAGGAAATAAAGTGGGTACAGTATGGGATGGTGCTGTAATCGAAGATTTACTGTTGGATCAATATGGTAGGGTAAAAGATATGGTTAGACCCCATGCCGGTAGTTTACCAACTCTGAGTGGAGGAACTTCCGCGTCTCATCAACAATACATGTATGATGACTATCCAATACCTTATCAGCGACGACAAAGTGATTTTGGTTTTGATGTGGAAACCACCTATACAGAAACTGAAACAAGCTATGTGCCACTTAGTGATATGGTGACAGCACTTTCAGATGCAGGAGCAAGTTATACAGATGACTGCGGATCAATACTGATAAAAGTCGTATCAATTGACGAAGATGGAAAATTGGTAACTACATTTAGTGATATTCTTGGCAACAATATAGCTACAATCAATGGAGAAGGAAAGTCAGCTACCACATTCATATATAACGAGCGCAATTTGTTGGAGCGGGTAACCAGTCCGGATGATATTGTTACGGATTATTCCATAAATTATCTAGGGCAGATATTTATGAAAAACAATCCGGATTGTGGAATAGAAGAGTATGCTTATAATCAGTCAGGAACACTGATCGGTAAGAAAACACCATTGAATAATAAGATATATGGATACGATGGTCTTGGCCGACCTATATTTGAGGCCATTTCCAGTTCTTCGGATATTTATAATGAAAGTGGTAATAATTGGATCACTACAGGGGAAACGTATGCTCAGACCAATCAAAACCAATTGAGTAACGTAGATCAATACATCACTAAAAGTATATATGATGGGTACAGTAATGAAATCAATTCACCTGGCAACATAAATATGGCTTTGGCTTCAGGCAATGCATCATTTTTAACGGGCAGACTTGCTCAAACCATAAGTTATGCAGAGAATGGTACACCCATTGAGACAACGTATTACAATTATAATCAGAATGGATTTGTAACCTGGAATATTTGCCAGATCAATGATTTGGGAATTACGAGTGCTGCACCGGGTTATATGTTTATGATAGGGTACAATTATAATAGCAATGGGAGTCTCAGAAGTCAGCGTATTGATATTAATGTGGACTTTACGTTGGACTTTAATCTGTTTAGCATCTTGGACAACAGGGGAAGATTGAGCGAGGTGAAAGCCAGATACATTTTGGATGATCCAGGGGGTGCCATTCCGCTTGGAACAGTACTACCCAAGTATACCATAGCTAAATATTACTATGACGATGCCAGCAATTTGTTGGATTACGTGGAGTACTACGGTACAGCAAAAAATTTAAATGCAGGCGGAGATGAATGTGATATTTTTAGTGGATGTATTGAAGAGTTAATTGATGTTATCGATTATGATTATAATGAAAGATACTTATTGAAAAGGTTGAGCTCAAATCTATTTGAAGAGATCCTTTATTACGATGATGAAGCTGTCGCAAATGTCAATCATTCCAATAATTATAATGACAATGTTAATGGTGTACGGTACACGTACCGATTAAATCATTTGCCAGCTGGTGCACCGGTGAATTTTTCATCTCAAAATAGAAATGTTGGCTACGAATATGACTCTTTTAATCGACTGACGAGTTCGGATAGTGAAACAGATGCTATGCCATTACTACCCACTTTTGATGGAACTAAAGTAGGAGATACCAAATATGATTATACATCGGCTGGGAATTTGACTTTTTTGAATAGGGGAGTTTATGAAAATGCAGATACAAAGGAATATAGTTATTTCTATACCTATGGAACGAATACCAATAGGCTTACTTCCATAGAAGAACAATATGCCGGAATACCTTTTACTACAATATACTCCTACGGATACGACGGAGCGGGTAATGTGAATCAAGATGGTAATCATGACATCACTCAAATGAGTTATTTCAGAGATAATCTGCCATACAATGTAAACACAGCTTCCGGTGGAGCAGAATATTCCTACAGCAGCAATCATGCGAGAATCGTAAAAAGCGTGAATGATGGTACTACGATCAGTAAAGAATATTACATCAAAAATGCAGCTGGTTTTGATCTGGGCGTTTACGATGTCAACAGCGGTAATTTGACCTGGTATATTCCTGGTACGAATAGGATTGCCAAGGTACAACATATACCTGCCATAGTATGTACAGGTGATGGTAATGGCGGTACAGGGCCGAATCCTGGATTTACAATCGGTGAACTAAATCGAGAGGTCACTTCTTCTGATTATGCACCCTATTTTCACAATGGTCGATTATATGATAGGAATTCCGTAAATTTAAGTGATGTAGAAAATGCCTCGGTAATGAATATGATCGACGAATTGGTAGATAAAGATGTAAATGGTGTAATCACCTATGATCTACCTAATCAAATGATTGTCGAGATGCAGCCAGACAGTACGAAGCGCTATCATCTACAATCAAACTTTACACCTGATCCAAGTAAATCATATATCTCAGTTGACATCAATACCATAGGTCAAGTAGTACCGATCAATGTAGGTTTAGGAGAGCAAGTTTTGGTAAGCATGTATGATTTACTGGAAGATACGTATGATTTTATGTCTCCGACGTACTATCTATCTGGAGCTATTTATGGATCTAGTCACGGACATCCCTTGGGTGACCTCAATCCACATGGAAAGAAAGAATACCATTATGTCTTACCTGTGCAGGCGGACTACTTTATCTTTGATCACCTCGGTAGTACACGATTGATCTATCATACTGTGTGTGAACCTAGTGGAGATAAATACATCTATGAATTGGATGCAGCGTATGATTACTTTCCCTTTGGCAAGATGTTGAGGGATTATGAGGCGAATGAAGAGAAGTTTTTATTTACGGATAAAGAGCGGGATGATGAGACGGATTATGATAATTTTGGCTTTAGACATTACGATAGTGATATATGTAAATTTACAAGTATAGATCCTGCTGCTGGAAAATATCCAGGAATTTCGCCATTTGCATATGTAGCAAACAATCCTATATCTTTTATTGATCCAAGGGGTGACACATTAAGAGCAGTTAATCAAGTATCAGCTGAAAGAGCTATGGGATTGATACAAAGCGGAATTCCAGCAGCTTCAAGTGCTTTTGGATTGTTTAGCCTAGCAAGTGATGGAGTGACCTTCAATAGTATTTCAAGTGAAGCTCTTGGAAATGCATTGAGTGGGTTAAATGCTGATCAAGCTGCTTTAGTTATTGGGTATGCCGCCATGATAAATGGTTCGGAAACCAATGTTGTTGAAGTTGTTAATAGTGACGAAACAATAAGTGAATATGGTCAAAATGCTTTAAGCGGTTCCAAGACAGGGGCAGATCTAATCAACAATTCAGGTGGTGGATATTCTGGTCAAGCCCATTATGATGGTTCCATTGTTCGCAGCGGTGCTGACGGAACTTATGGTATAGTGACAGCAAATTCTTCATCTATTCTTTACTACAATAATGGTACTGGGAGATCTATGCCTGGTGAGACTCTAGCACATGAAATGCTTGGTCATGGTTTAGGTAATCGAGGAGGTAGGTCTGATGGACAACAATTAGATGCTTCTATACAATCAGGTAATATTTATCGAAGAACACAAGGGGTTACAAGCTATAGATTAAATCATGGTGTTAGTAATCATACTAAGGGGTTTAGCCCTATTGCAATACCAAGTTATTTGAGAAGATTTCCATTTATAAGATAGAGTAATGAGAATAATATACTTATTTGTGTGTACACTTATTTTAGGTTGCATTAGTGAACCAAAAGAAATAATTAAATATCGAAATATTGATTGTGAAGATAATGGTTTTGTAAATGTAGTAGAATGGAGAAAAGAAGTTTTTCATATTGACTCAATTGCAATTAATGGCGAAACACCTTTAATCGGTGATTTAAGTTCATTTGAAAAAGTGCTTGGAGAGATAAAATATCAATATTCGATAAATGATGAAGATGTTGCAATATATCTAAATAAAGGCGATGAAGTCGTAAGAAATATTTTTGATGGAGCTGTTGTTGATGCTTCTAAAAGCAATGCAATAATTAATACAATTGATTTTAGAAATACATCACTTTCCATGGTTCACCCAGAAATTACACTTAAAAATGGAACACCAGTATCGGAGGTTTGTAAAATTTTTCCAAGGTCTTGTAGGTTAATTCCATCAAATGGTAATTTATGGTCTGGATTTATAGAATTAAAACTTCATCAATCTGGACTAGATTTTAGAAGAATATTTTTGATTTTCAAAAGTGAAAAGTTAGTGAAAGTCAAAATAGTGAATATCACTTAATAACCTCTTATTTACGGATAAGGAGCGGGATGATGAGACGAATTATGATAATTTTGAGGCGAGGTATTATGATGCGGATATTGGGAGGTTTATGGGTGTGGATCCTCTGGTAAGTGAAATGCCTGAGTGGTCTTAATACAATTATACTTTTAATAATCCAGTGAAGTTCATTGATCCCGATGGGAGGAACCCTATACTTGGCCTTAAATTATGGTCACGAATAAAGAAAGCTGGATCTGATGCGTGGAATTTTGTAACTAATCGAAGGGCAGCACATTATGCTGACAACAGTTATGCTACTGATCCTGAAAATCTTTATCATCCCGCAGGTGGTCAATTAGCGGCAAATTATGGTGATCAAAGAGCTGTACAAGGGATGAAAGGTTTTGTAGATAACGGAGCAGTTATTTTGGGAGGAATTGCTGGAGCAGGAAATACTAAATTACCTGGGAATAAATCTTTTTCAGGTTTAGGAGCTAAAAACATTGATAAAGGGGTTAATATTCCCAAAGGCGGAGCAGAATTTACAGAAAGTGTAACTGATGCTTCTAGGAGCATGGGTATTTATCCAGAAGATATTTCCATTAAAAATAGTGTGGCTAATGTAGATATATCTTTTGCTCAGACTTTGGATGCTAGTGATATGAGATTAGTATCTGAAAGTTTAAATTCTATGGAAGCAAAGTCTGTCAAAGTAAATTCTGGAATTGTAATAAAACCCTAAACTATCATCGCTTTTACAAAAAATGAGTGAATCCGGGAGAACATTTAATGGATTTAATGTTACACAAGTACGGGCAATTTAGAAAATATGTTTATTCTGGAAAAAAGCTTTTAATATGAATATGACAATACTTGAAGCAAGGATTCGGCGCAGTAGTCTTGATACATTAGCAGAAGATATGTATAGAGATTTTAGTTCTAAACTAATTCAGGATTTGCGCAAAGAAGGAAAAGCCGCACTTTTTGGAATTGAAAAAGAAAATGAAACATATACTGTTATTGGAGAAAACTCTGTTTATTATATTACTGATTCCAAAATTGAGAAAGAAATTAGTTTCGAAAAATTTCAAGACCTTTTTAAGAGTAATTTATTGCAACAAGAAAAATCTTTTGAAATCGAAAATATTTACGATGAAAGAGAAGACAATATTTGGGTTAAGAATGTAAAAGTACTTTGTGCTTTCTCAAATATTATTTTGTTATTATCCAAAAATAAGTTCGCTATGAAGTAGGTGATATAAAACAGTTATTTGAAGTTTATAACTTCAAAGTCATATGAAAATATTAAGCCTCACTTCAGTGGGGCTTTTTGTTATTAAACTCTTTGAATTTTAGTTTGCCGAATAAAAGCACCGAGCATAGCGAAAACATGTGCTCTGGATTCGGCACCCATTTTGGTAACTTCCTGAATACGTTGAATCATCTTTTTGTCGAGTTCCAGATGGGTATGTCCAACAAGTCAATCTGTATCTATCCCGGATTTCTAATTGGCGAACTAAATCGAGAGGTCACTTCTTCTGATTATACACCCTATTTCCACCATTCTCGATTATATGATAGAAGTTCCGTAAATTTAATTGATGTAGAAAATGCCTCGGTAATGAATATGATTGACGAATTGGTAGAAAAAGATGTAAATGGTGTAATCACCTATGATCTACCCAATGAAATGATTATCGAGATGCAGCCAGACAGTACGAAGCGCTATCATCTACAATCAAACTTTACACCTGATCCAAGTAAATCATATATCTCAGTTGACATCAATACCATAGGTCAAGTAGTACCTATCAATGTAGGTTTAGGAGAGCAAGTTTTGGTAAGCATTTATGATCTACTGGAAGATACGTATGATTTTATGTCTCCGACGTACTATTTATCTGGAGCTATTTATGGATCTAGTCACGGACATCCCTTGGGTGACCTCAATCCACATGGAAAGAAAGAATACCATTATGTCTTACCTGTGCAGGCGGACTACTTTATCTTTGATCACCTAGGTAGTACACGATTGATTTATCATACAATTTGCGAGCCTAGTGGAGATAAATTCATCTATGAACTGGATGCAGTGTATGATTACTTTCCTTTTGGAAAGATGTTGAGGGATTATGAGGCGAATGAAGAGAAGTTTTTATTTACGGATAAGGAGCGGGATGATGAGACGAATTATGATAATTTTGGGGCTAGATACTATGATTCAGATATTGGGAGGTTTATGGGTGTGGATCCTCTGGTAAGTGAAATGCCTGAGTGGTCTCCGTACAATTATACTTTTAATAATCCAGTGAAGTTCATTGATCCCGATGGGAGGAACCCTATACTTGGCCTTAAATTATGGTCACGAATAAAGAAAGCTGGATCTGATGCGTGGAATTTTGTAACTAATCGAAGAGATTGGAGTGATAATGGAGCTGAGCAAATATATATACCAGCATTAGGAAACGTTAGATCTTATGGAAATCAAAATGATGTAGAGGCTATGAAAGAGTTAGCTGGTCTTATTCCGTACGTAGAGGTGGGATTTGGACCAATAGGACCTCAAAATATTTCGGCTGCAACTCGTTTGAAAGGAAGGGTTAAGGCTCTAGGCAACATTGAAAATGGCCAGGGATTTTCTGCGGTTTATGATAGGTCATCAGGAAGCATAGGGTATAAGATGAGTAATAGAGACGGATCTTCTGTTACTTTAAGAGATGGTTCGGTTAATGATGATGTAGTTCGTCAATTTGGAGGCCACAGAAGTTTAGCGGATACGATGGGAGGTAGGTGGTAGAGTAGACAAGTTTGTATTTGTCATCATCAAAGAATCAGATGATGTCATAAATGTCCGTTGGAACTCCAGAACATTAAACCCCGGTCGAGCGATGCCTTCAGAATACAGAGGTGATATAATGAAGGCATTAAGAGATGAATTCTCAGGTTACAAGATTGTCGATACTGACTTACATTAAACATGATAACAATGAATAATAGCATAAAGCTTCCGAAAGATGTAATTGATGTGGTTACTTCCAAAAAGTGGAGTAGTTTCGATACAAGTATTCTTTCAAAATTGTTTCCATTTCTTGACTTTCCTATGGTTACTTTAACCGACTTAGATGAAATTTATAAAATTCATCAAGAGCCATTTGTTCTAAATGAAGCTTTTTGGAACGCTAAAAGTAGTTTGATCGAAAATTCTGAAATTCATTTACCATACCTGGATGCTGATAAGTCTGTTTTTATAATTTTAAGTAAATATCCAGGTGAAGATTAAGGAGTTGCTTTAGACTTTAGAGAAAGCTTATCCTTACCTAGAGTTATTGGGTCGGACTTTTCAGAAAATCGTTCGCTTTGTGAGTGGCGAGTTATTGCTAATACATTCAATGAGTTTTGTAAATTGATTGAATTGAATAATAATTCTGATTTTGTAATATCTTCTCCACGGATAAGTTATGTTGAATGGGGTAAAATTATCATCGAAGACCAAGATTCATATAAGGATGTAAAGTGCTTTCCGAATGGGGCGAGAACATGGGATTGGAGTGAAACCGGCACAAAACATACACCAGGAATTCAAATATCAGATGTTGAGGAATTATTAGAAAATGGGGCGGAAGTATTGGTATTGTCAAAGGGGTTTTATGAAATACTTCAAGTACATCCAAATACAGAAAAATACCTAAAGGCTAAAAGTATTCCGTTTTATAATCTACAGACCGAAGAAGCAGTTAAACTATATAACGAGCTTAGAAAAACGAAGAAAGTAGGAGGGCTTTTTCATTCTACGTGTTAATAAATCCGTTGTTTAAAGTTTTACCACTTCAAGTTGATATAAGAGTAAGGCTTCTGAATTGATCAGGGGCTTTTACTTTTATTTTAGCAGGTCTTATAATTCCATAACATAATGTTATTTATATTATTTAATCACAATGGAAGTTAAAAGTAGACTGGAAAAGTACAAACAAATTGAAATGAGAGTAGTCACAGTGATAAAATTTTGAATATTTATTGAAAATGGAGAGTTGCTTTTTATTGATTAGTTTCAGAACAAACCGGACCTCAGTCACAGCAATGAGGAAATAGATTGTAAATTCTATCAAGATTCCTTTATTGAAAGAGGATACTGAATTTTCATGCAATATCCTCTTTGTCAATTTATCGTAATGATGCTTCGTGAGCTATCATCTGTTTTCGGTTTTGCATCTATTTGTATAATGGCAGACTACTGCATTCTGTGACATCTATTTCTACACTATTTTTGAATGAAGTGTAAAAATTTTCCAATAAATCTAAAAATTGACCCTTTTTCTTGCATATTCAAACCCTTCCTTCCACCAGGATTTCATTTGTTCCGGGTCGAAATAAAAAGAATATTCCGTCAAAACACGAGGCGTGAAAAAGAACCGAACGTGAATATCGTCGTTGTAAATACTCTGTAAAGAACCGATCAAGATGTCGTCGTAAACAATCTGGTTGAGCATAAAACCCATAGATTGAAGCATGATATCAAATGCATTTCTGGATTTGTTCAATTCTACTGTTCGATGTCTAGGTCGTAAGACAATGACATCAATCTCTTTAGCGCCATTCGCTATGGCTTCTTCGATTGGAATGTAATTGCCAAATCCTCCATCCGCATATTCACTGCCATTTTTTTCGACAAGACTCATAAAAGGGACAAAACACGAGGAAATCCACATCCAGTCACAAAAATCCTCATAACTGTTGTCCTCAAGATAGCGATATTCAACAGCGTTTCGTGTTAGGTTCGATGCTGTAACAATTACTTTTTTGCCAGATGATTTTATCCTATTGTAATCTTCGGGATTGAGAATACGGCCTATCGTTTTTCTAAGATTCTTGGTTTCCCCAAATGTCTTTTTTCGTTTTAGAAACATTTTGAGAACATTGAAATGATTGATTTTAGACTTCAATACTCCATCTTTGTCTTTTTTAATAATGAATGGGCTTATGTTGAAAACATCGTTTTGCTGTACACTGGTATACGCTGTCTTAATCTTTTCAATTTCCCCAATACTCAAATGAGGAATAAGAAGACTTCCAGTGGAGCTGCCCACAAAAACATCGTAATCATTTTTTTGCTCTTGAATTAAATATTCGGCTACACCACCGGCAAATGCTCCCTTACTTCCTCCACCTGATATTACCAATGCCTTCATCTAATCTTCGAATATTTTTGATTGCGCTATGATCGCCGCTCCCAAAAGTGCCGGAATCACTAAATTGATAATCCATAACGTAAATGAAGCCGCTATGATTCCCAAAAGATTGTCGGTAAAGACCGACCATAAAAAAATCGCCATTTCTCCTCTCGCCAGGACAGAAAGAGCAGGAGGCAATGGTAAGTTGGATTGAAAAAAGAATATGGTAATCACGCCTAATATGGCCGATAAAAGATTATCCGTTACGCCAAAAAAGAAGATCAGTAAAACGTATTGAGAGAGATATACTGAATAACGGAGTAAAGAGATGCCCAGAATCCTGAACAAAGTAGAAGTATCCATATGATCAAATGCGGATATGCTCTTTTGTATTTTTTTTATCCAATTCCATTTTGGCAGGTATGCCAGGATGCCATGCAAAAGATCAATCCTGAAATAGATGAACAACATTACCCCCGTAATACATGTACTAACAAAAATTAATGAAAAAAATATATTTTGTTGCAAGGGAATATAGAGCTGTAAGAACAGCAATGCACCAAATAAACCTAAGCCTACATTGATAATATTTTGACTCAGGCTGGATATTAAATTTGCCAAAATAGCCTTGGGTTGATTGCGCTTTCGAATACCAACCAATCTGCCGCCATATTCACCGATTCTACCAGGAGTCATAATTGCTAAACTTACTCCCGAAAGCACTGAAAAAATTGATTCTTTGATGTTAAAAGTTTGAAATTGATTGATCAGCACTTTCCATTTTACACTCTCCAGTAACCAATTGAATGGAACCAGGGTAACTGCAATTGAGATTAAAAACCAACTTCCCTTCTCTTGTAATGATTCGTTAAACTGTATGATTAATTGTGATAGTTCCTGCTTTACGAAGACTTGAACATATAAGATGGCAATAAGCAATGCCAATATGCTGAACTTTACGGCATAGGATAATACTCTCTTTTTCGCTATCGTCTTTGATAAATATGCGATCATTGAAAGGTAGCTCTCATAATATAATCATCCGCTGTTAAGTACAGTACATTTTCACTGGCACCAAATGCACAATTGGATGTGGCCTGTCCTGTTTTGATTCTTGCCAGGGCTTTTCCATCGGGGTTGAAAACCCATACGCCTCCTGGGCCGGTAGCAAAGACATAACCCTGACTATTTACTTTTAGCCCATCGGGTAAGCCCTTGTCGGTTTTTGTGTATTCAGTTGCATTAAAAAAGATCGTTTTACTGCCTTGAATACCCGTTTTGTCATTCATGTTATATTTCATCCATATGGCCAGATTTGGGTCAGAATTGGCAACATACAGCGTTTTATGATCGGGAGAAAAAGCAATTCCATTGGGTCTTGTTAACGTGGAATCAATTACCGTCAGATTTCCATCCTTAGAAAATCGATACACCCCATTAAAAGAGGTTTCCTGATCTTCCGGATTTGATAATCCGTAAGGTGGATCTGTAAAATATAGATTCCCATGTTTTGAGAACGTAGCATCATTCGGGCTGCTAAATTTTTCACCCTTATAATTATCTACAATGGTTGTGAAGTCAGAAGTTGGGCTTTCGATCGGTGCATTCATTAGTGCCACCCGTCGGTCTCCGTGTTGGCAGAGTATCAATTTCCCTTCCGCATTAAGTACTAAGCCGTTCGCTCCTGGTTCACCGTTACGCGAAAGATCACTGGTGTAACCCGAGGGACTTAAGTATACTTTTGTTCCTTCCGACTCCGACCAAACGTATGTTTTATTCGCAGGGATGTCATTGAATAAAAGCTGATTAGTGGCTTTTAACCAAAGAGGGCCCTCTGTCCAGATATAACCTGAATCCAAGACCTCCAGCTGTGCGTTAACATCAAAAATTTTATAGGCCTCTTCATCCAAGATCTCAAAAGCTGGATCGTTCATCTTTTTTAAAGCTTTTTCCATCTTTTCAGCTTTTTCCATCTTTTCTTTCCTGGGTTGGCAAGAACTGAAGAATGAAGTAATTAGCAGTGCTACCAAGAAAACAAATAGCGTATTACTCTTCACAATTTATAATTTGTTTAGTTAACGAATCGAAATCACTGAAATACAAGACCTCTGAGGCCGCTAAATTAAATAAATAGACGAATAATGGGGATTCACAAGATTTTTAAATGTGCATATGCCAAAATTCTTGTTGGAATCATGTGCAAATAAAATTAAATGCATTTTCTTTGTGGAAAATTGAACAAAAAGCTCAAATATGGCAGGCAACAATCATGATTACGGGAAAAAAGGAGGATGTGTAGGAAGAGGACTTTTGTATCTTGCATTATTCATTATTATGCTTATCTGGATATACTGGAAAAATCAAAGTGGTCTTCCTCAATAAAACGCATTTGAATTTAAAATATAACGCATCAAGCTTTAGCCCTAGCTAGAGCTTTTTGTATTTTAAGCAATTCACAAAATTTATTTTATCGTATCTTTCTAGTGTAAATATCCGTGACATTGGACAAACTATCTCACCATATAGAAGCCTTAGTTTTCGTTGCCGAAAATTCTTTGTCTTTTAAAGAAATAAAGAACTGCCTTGACGAACAGTTTGCCACCAAGTTCAAGAAAGAGGATGTTGAAAAGGCTATAGCCGAACTTTTCGAGAAATACCAAAGCGAGGATTTTGCGGTCGAAATGGTGGAAATTTCCAATGGATACCGCTTTATGACCAAAGGGGCGTACTATCCAACGGTGGCTACCTTTCTTAAACAATCCACCAAGAAAAAACTGTCCAGAGCGGCTCTGGAGACGTTATCCATTATAGCATACAAACAACCGGTGGAAAAAAGTGAGTTGGAAAAGATCAGAGGAGTCAGTTGTGATTACAGTATCCAAAAACTTTTGGAAAAAGAACTTGTTGAAATTGTTGGAAGAAGTGAAGGACCAGGCAGGCCTTTGCTCTACAGTACGTCTGAAAAGTTTATGGATTATTTTGGATTGAAATCAATACAGGATCTTCCAAAAACAAGGGACATTGCTACAGCGCAGAGTTCAATAGGTGATGTATCCATTGATGATGTTACGCCTATGAAATCTTCTGTAGGCAAAAGTGAAGAAGAGTAGTTTTTAACACAAAAAGGTGAATATGGCAGGTCCATTGATTAATAGAGTTGCACAAAGTGGTATTATAACACTCAATTTAGAAACGTATTTTCCAGATCGAAAGATAATGGTTCTGGACTTAAAGGATCATCTTTTTATGGAGATGATTTTGAAAGAAAAAGACTTTCGTCAGACCATGAAAGTACATAATTGGCCTGATTACGAAGATGCCGTTCTACTGATTTATTGTAGTACGGATGCCATTATTCCGGTTTGGGCGTATATGCTGGTTTCTTCTTTGGCACAACCTTATGCCCATGAAGTATATGTTGGTGATAAGGAGGCATATTTGACACATTACTATCAAAATTTAATTGCTAGCCTTGATGTTGATGAATATACCGATAAGCGAATTGTAATTAAAGGATGTAGTGACAAGCCAGTGCCAGCAGGAGCATATCAAGCCCTAACGAATAGACTTAAGCCTCATGCTTTGAGCATAATGTACGGCGAACCTTGCAGTACAGTTCCGATTTATAAAAAGCCTAAAAAGGTCTAATTCAATAGTTTTTCGAGATAGTGGTACTCAATACCAAACTCTTTCTTGAGATCATTGATTTTGAACAGGGCCTCCTTATTTTTTCTATCCGTTTTCTTAGCGGTTAACATAATGTTTTTTCCAGTGTGCTCTGAAGAAATGAATTCGAAAACATTGACATCATAACCTTGAGTTTCCAGAAGTAATGCCCGAATAGTATCCGTTATCATTTCTGCTTGTCGTTCTTTAAGGATACCGTATTTCAAAATTGAGTTCAGTTTAGAATCTGTTTTTTGCATGGCTCTCCGTATCTGTTTATGGCAACAAGGCGCTACTACAATGTATTTTGCCTCAGCCTCTATGCCTTTGGCAATGGCCATATCCGTGGCAATATCACAGGCATGTAGGGCAATTACCATATCCGATTTGGCAACTTCGACATCTTCTATACTTCCCAGCTGAAAAGAGAGTCCATTCAGTTGATTTTTCTCAGCGATGGCATTACACTTTTGTACAAGATCTTCTCTAATTTCAATCCCTGTAGTTTTAAGGGGAATATTCAATTTTTGACTTAAGTAATCGTGCAGTGAGAAGGTCAGATACCCTTTTCCTGAACCCATATCCATTATGGACGCTATGGATGTGTCGTCTTTTATCAAATTGGAAACCAATTCAACGAACTTGTTGATCTGTTTGAATTTATCCTGGGCATGCCCATAGACTTTTCCTTTGGACGAACTAATCCCGAGGTTGTGTAAGTAAGGAGTATTCTCTGGGATGAATCTACGTTTTATGTGGTCGTGTGCTTCTACCTCAATTTCATGATTTTCTTTGCTGAGCAATACCTTGGTGTTACCCTTTTTGGATTGAAGCAACGTGATTTTTTTATCAGAGAAGAAAAGGTCAGCATAAAAGAAAGACTCTTTTAGAAAGGATGTCATGGATGCAACCAGTTCGATCGAGGAGTAGTTTTTGGTTTGATCATTGGTTTGATAGCGCAGCGTAGCATTCCATACAATTTCATCCGAAAGCAATATGGGTCTGATAAATATATTTCGAAGCTGACTGCGTTTGCTTCTTGGCTTTGATAATGTAAGTTTGAATAACTCATTGTTATCAATAGCATTTTGTAATTGAGATAAAAAATCTTCCATGTGTCAAAGGTAAGTAATGTATGGTCAAAGAGCTAATGGTATTAAATAGTTAAACGGTTCAAAAGTAAATGGTTTCATCTATTCATAGAACCCCGCTTTGATATACAGAGAAACAGCATTACAAGATCCATATTTTGCACAATTAGAAGCGGTTTATCAATCTTTCCAATCCTTCGACTCCGCTAAGGAGAACTCTCTTCAATCTCTTCAATCTTTCCGATCTTTTCTAATTTTTCCCAATACTTCAATCTACAATTGACTTAATTCTCTCGCTCTATTCAGCGCCTGATGAATAGCGGTTTGAAATTGAGAAGAGACATTCTGAGCGTTCAATTTTACAAAAGCAGCTTCTGTCGTTCCGCCTCTACTGGATACTTTGGCAATCCACTCTTCACAGCTGAAATCGAATTTGTTGAAAAGATCAACAGCACCTCGAAAGGTTTGATAGGTTAACAATTCTGATTCTGCATGGGTAAATCCCATATTTTTTGCCGCTTCAATTAGAGATTGCATAAAGTAAAAAATATAGGCAGGGCCCGAACCGGAAATCGCTGTCGCAGCATCTATCATGTCTTCAACTTCTTTATAGATGGATTTACCAGTACTATTCAACAGGTTTTGTACGGTGACCAATTCAATTCTTGTTACGGATTCGGAAGAAGTAAATACGGTCATGCCCACTCCAATCTGCGCCGGAAGATTAGGCATAGCCCGGATAATCTTTTTATTATCCAATTGTTCGGCAATGGTTTCAATTTTTACACCGGCCATGATAGATAAGATCACTTGCTGAGAATCGATAAAAGGTTTGATAATTGGGAATAACGAAGAAGTATCCTGAGGTTTTACTGCGAGAATGATAAGGTCCGCATCTTTAATGTAGTTGCCTGGCTCACCATAGACCACGCCAATGTTTAGTTTTCTTAATTCCTCCGCCTTTTTTAAAGATTTTTCCAGAATTAGCATGTTTTCTTCTGAAACAATATGGGTCTTTAGGAAACTTTTGGCAAATGTGAGTCCCATGTTACCACCTCCAATAATCAGTATTTTCATCGAGTACTTTCTTGTTATAGTGTGGATAGTACAATGATTGGACCAAAGAAATTGATGCAGGCTTTGTTTTCACTGTGAATTAAAAAAAGGAGAATAAACAGCTCAAAGCTCTTTTTCTCCTTGATTAAAAACACCTCGTTAAAAAATAAAATTTATTGTCGTATTTGGATCTTATAGCCACGTCTCAATTGGGTCACCTTATATTCTCCCGGTGGTATGAGGATAGACTTTCGCAAGTAAGGAACTTCAATGATGCTTTTATGCTCAATCATAATGCTCCCGTTACCAAAAATGGCTTTTGCTTTTTCGGAGGTGATAGATCTTCGGTCAATTATTATGTCATTAATTTCTCCATTTTGATCAATAATCAATTGATTATTACTCTTATTTTCTGACTCTTGGATGGTACAAATGCTTTTCTCAAAAGTTTTGATTTGATCACAAAATTCAATGTCAACAGAAATTATTGTTGGTGCATATGTCGAATCATATAAGAATGAAAGAGACATAGAAAGTAAAATGGCTATGGTTTTGGTTATCATGTTATACAATTTTAAAGGTTTAGAATGTACAGCTCATATCTACCTTAACAATAGTTCAGTTTAGATACAAATTGCCGTAATAATTAGTATTGGTTTGTAATGGTTTCAGTAGTAATGGTTTCCCTAATAAATAGGTACTGATATAATCCCTTTAGAAACAAAAATGTGACTTCTGAAACCGGTATTTAACAAATTATTTAAAAAAATGTCGGCTTAGAATCTTTCGATTTTTCCAATTTTCAGGCTTTTTCAGGGTGTTTTGTTAAGTTAATCAATTGAATTTCAAGTAGATATATATTGTATGCGGAAGAATGAAATTTTTTTGAATAATTCAATTGAATTTTCGCAACCAAGCGCCATAAGTTTTGTTTATGTATTTAAATAAAAAGTTAAACAAAATATATACAACTGTCTTTAAGCTTTTCAAAAAATAAAGGCTTTAGAGACAAAAAGTAAAAGGAATTTGAAAATTAATACAATCAATATGTCACAATTTGCTCTTACATGGCATTATATAAGAAATAACATGAACTATGAAAAACGTAACACAGAATGAATTAAGCAGAGCAGTTCGTTTGTTGAATTTTGAACAAGAGAACATGAGTAAAGCGGAAAAAGTACTCGTCAGTAAATATAAGATCCCCCAATATTATATTTCCTTAGTTGCTCATAAGATATTCCACCGGCTAGGTACCTATGATTTTACCTGGCCTCCTAAAAGTTACAAAAACTTATGGGATCAATTTCATCAAATCGCATCAGAGGAAGTAAATAGGTTAAATTTTCAGAATTAGAAGATCCATTATAAAGACCTATCCATCTATCTCGATCTTTTAGATTTAAATGAATAACCATTTTTTCACGATATAACTTAACGCCTCACTAACTATATTTTTACATTTGTTAACAATACTGGACTCTGGTTATAGAGTTTATATACTGGGAATCATTTATCCCTATCTATTTGTATGTTAAAAATGTGTATGAACATTCGATTACTAATTTCATTTTTTCTATTCTTTTTTTCAGGTACATTCTTTCTTCAGGCACAGTACGAAGATATCTTTTTCGAAGATTACGTTTATGTAACAAATATCAAGTCTGTGAAATTTAACCCTTCGGGCGACCCGCTTTTGCCTCCCATCGTGTATTTGGGCAATCCTCAGAGGTTAATTTTGACCTTTGATGATATGGATAATGTACAGAAGGATTATACCTATGATATTATTCATTGCAATAAAGATTGGACCCCTTCAGAAATGGAGCGCATTGAGTATTTGGATGGCTTTGTAGATGAAGAAGTTGACAATTCCTTTTTTTCTCAAAATACTTTTGTTCCTTATATTAACTATCAATTGCCTTTGCCGAATGTTGATCTGAGTTGGAATATATCTGGAAATTATCTATTGGTAGTATATGAGGGGGGGGATGTGGAAGACAGGTTTCCGGTAATTACTCGAAGATTTATGGTGGTGGATAGACAGGTAAGTGTTAGTGTGCGAAATCGAAGACCTTTGGATGTGACTAAGCTGCGAACCCATTTCGAGTTTGATCTCTTTGTCAATAACAAGGATTTTAAGATTTTGGATTTCAGAAATACTGTATCGGTTACCGTACTTCAAAATTACAGGTGGGACATTGCACTTACTGACATGAAACCTAGATTTGCGGTGGGAGATCAAATGACAATTGATAATACAGGTAACATTTCCTTTCCGGCTTTGAAGGAATTCAGAAGTGCAGATATTCGTTCTCTGGACTTCAGGGGTGTTGGGATCAGTTCGATCGATTTGAATCAATATGGGACCGATGTTCTATTAGATTTAGGAAGACCCCGACGAGACTCGCATTACACGACCATTCCCGATGCAAATGGGCAATTCGTAATTCAGAACAGGGATTTGGGTAATAATACGACGGAGGGTGATTACGCCAATGTGATTTTTACCTTAGAAGCTCCGGAGAGGGATGAAGAAATTTACATAATGGGTGCGTTCACAGATTGGAAAATAGACGAAATGTATCGCATGCGTTATTACGATGATCAGCAAGCCTATGTGGCTGAAGTTCTTCTAAAACAAGGATATTATGATTTCTACTATGGTATTGATGATAATGGCAGACTGAATGCAAGAGATATTGAAGGAAGCTGGGCTGATGCTGAAAACGACTACCAAATATTAGTTTATTTGAGAGAGCCAGGAGATCGATTTGATCGTCTGATTGGATATTACACATTTAATTCAAATTTCTAATGCTGCGCCAACTAATACCCTTTAGAGGGCTCAAAGCCCTCTAAAGGGTGCAAATAAAAAACCCTACTCTTACAACTAGAGTAGGGGTGACTCAAAAACGGGTGCTCTTGAGTGTACTTTTTACATAAGCCTTCCTATTATATCTTCTTCGGTTATACCTTCTGCTTCTGCCTTATAGTTTCTTACGACACGGTGGCGAAGCACGTAATTTGCAATTGCCTTTACATCTTCGATGTCTGGTGAATATTTACCCGAAATGGCCGCATGTGCTTTAGCTCCCAATACGAGGTATTGAGATGCTCTTGGACCTGCACCCCAACTGATATACTGATTTACTTCTGGTGTAGCCATTGATGTGTTCGGTCGTGTTTTGGTAGCCAGCGTAACCGCGTATTCCAGTACATTGTCTGCAATCGGAATTTTTCTGATCAATTGTTGGAAAAAGAGAATCTGATTTCCGGTAAGTATCGTTTCTAGCGATACCGATTTATCTGAAGTTGTTCCTTTTACTACCGCAACTTCCTGTTCATAGCTTGGGTAGTCCAATGGGATGTTGAACATAAATCTATCCAATTGCGCTTCCGGTAACGGATATGTTCCTTCCTGTTCTATGGGGTTTTGAGTTGCCAAAACGAAAAATGGTTTATCCAAGGCGTGTTTTACTCCACTTACCGTTACGGATCTTTCCTGCATCGCTTCCAATAGTGCTGCTTGCGTTTTTGGAGGTGTCCTGTTTATTTCATCTGCCAAAACAATATTTGCAAATAAAGGCCCTTTGTTGAATTTAAACGATCTGCTTTCGTCAAGAATTTCTGCACCGGTAATATCTGAAGGCATTAAATCAGGCGTAAACTGAATCCGCTTAAAATTTAAGTCCAATACATCTGCAATGGTACTTACCAACAATGTTTTTGCAAGTCCCGGGACTCCCACCAAAAGACTGTGACCATTACTAAATAAAGATAAAATCACCGCCTTCACAACATCATCCTGACCCACGATGACTTTTGCAATTTCTGATTTTAATGATTGATATGATTGAGCTAATCCATCTACCGCTTCAACATCGGAACTATACTGCATATTATTTTCTAATTTTTTAAAATAGTGGTTTTAAATCTTCAATTATCGGTCTGCGTTCCACTAACAGCCCATAAAAGTATAAAATAACCACATAGAAACGAGATATAGACCAACTATGTTTGCGCGTAACAATAGTTTAACGAATTTTGAAAAAGAAATTTTGAAAATTGAGAGGCATTCGTCTTCAGGAAATCATTCATCATTTAGAATTCCTTTGATAATGCAGTCAGTATTTCCTGTTTATATTTTCGACCAATCGGTAATGGTGCTGTATGGCAAAGGACTATTTCAGATGAGGACAAGGAACGAATTTTTTTACTATTAATAACATATGATTTGTGGATTCGGAGAAAATCACCGGATAACAATTGCAGAATACCTGTGGTTGACATTTTAGTTCGGTAGATCAATCCATTTGCATCGTGTATATTAACATAACCTCTGTTGCTTTCTATAAAAAGAATATCCTCTTCAGGGATGCGTATTTTCGATTTATTTACTTGAATGGTAATTGCTTTTGTTTGTTCAGTATTCGAGGGTAAAATTTCTTTCAATCGATTCATTGCCAACTCAAAACGAGGGTACAAAATCGGTTTTACGAGATAGTCAAATACTCCTTTTTCAAATCCTTTTAGTGCATATTCTGAATAGGCGGTGGTCAGAATCACATGATATCGTTTTTGCAGTCCGTCAAGAAATTCAAATCCTCTGATTTTTGGTAGGTGAAGATCAAGAAAAAGTATATCCACATCATTTGATTCCAAAAAAGTACTGGCATCTACAGCGTTTCGAAATATTGCCAAATTTTCTAACCCGGCATATTGTGTTGAATATTTTTCCAAAAGAGAAGCAGCAAGCGGCTCATCTTCAATAATTATGGATCTAAGCATGGGTAGAGGGTTCTGAATTCGTATTTTTGGTCAGTGGGAACATTAATTCAACTGTATAGATGCTTTCTTCGCTGCTTTGTTTTAAGCTGAAATTATTAGGAAATAAGAGGTTGAGACGTTTTGTAACATTTCTGATGCCTTTGCCGCTGGTTTTAGATTCTATACTTTCTTTCTCGAATGTATTTTGACATATGAGAATCATTTGGTCCGAAGATTCCTTAATTTCAATTCGAACAATTCCACCATTCAGTAGTTCGGACGCACCATGCTTGAAAGCATTTTCAATAAATGGGAGTAGGAGCAATGGTGGAAGATGGCGTTCTTTGTCAGAAATGTTAGTTTGGAAATCGATTTTTATGTCCTGGTACCGCAATCGTTCTAATTCCACATAGTTATGTAACATCTTTACTTCGTCATTGATTGAGATTTCTTCTTTAGAGCTGGACTGTAGGATATATCGAAATAATGAAGATAACTTTTCAATGGCGGGAGCCGTACGTTCGGATTTTTCTGTGGCAAGAACATAGAGGTTGTTGAATGAATTAAAGAGAAAGTGCGGATTTATCTGGGCTTTTAAATAATTCAATTCTGACCGTAATTGTTCTTTTTGTAGCTGTTCGTTTCGCAATTTTAGATAATATTCCTTGCGGACAGAGATGATGCCTAATAAAAGACTCAACGGAGTAACCATCCTCAAAAATGAATAGGACGATAGCCTTATGTCGAACGGATCAAAGAATGGGACATGACCCATGAATAAAGGCCAGGACAACTTATTCAGAAAAGCACGGTATAGATATAAGCTTATGGAAAAATATAGAACGACCAAAATCGTACGTTGAATACCATGCTGACTTTTTTTGAATAGATGTGGCAAGACATATAAAATAAAAATGTAGCTGATAATTGTTCGTGGCACCAATAAAGAGCCATGATAGATAACCGAATGCGTCAGAGATCGATGCCCCCATTCTCCAGTATTATAGACGATAAGCGATTCTACCATAAGATAGACGCTCCAGAATAGTATATGCCAATGAATCCTCAAATTATTCTATATCGTCTTGTATCGACACGAAAGTACGATTACAATTTAGCTAAAAGATAATT
>JBCCVV010000076.1:0-26950 GCA_039194925.1 Bacteroidota bacterium | reverse complement strand
TATATTCGTACACTATTAACAGCTTGCCTTTGAAATTCTCTATTTATAAAAATATCTATCATGTAGAACATGTTCTATTAAGTATAAATTTATAAAAAGGCCATTAAATCAAGTAAAATATTCATACAATTTTACTTAGAGATCAGATAAATTCAACAAGTTTCGACATACCCGTAATTCCTTCTATTTCCACCTACTACAATCCAATAATATTAATTGTAAATAAGGTCATGGTTTCTATAATTTCACTGCGTTTGCCTGGAGGTCGGAGATCCTTATCGACAATGATTTGATCGTGTTATTGAATTCTCGGCGGCAATCCTATTCAAACCATAAAATGATATATGCGCATCATAACTAATACAATCTCAAATATAAGAGAAGACATACCTCCCTGATTTCGCCCAAAATGTTTAAAAAAAATTGGGCATTAGGTATTAAAAAGGGGAAATGAGGAGGATTTTAATAAGGGTTACGCGCTAAAAAACATAAGATGTATTGATATTCTAGATGTTGTATTGGGCTGAACTATATACTTTTTAATGCAATCCATGATTAATATTTATGGTTTCTCAGATTCCATGGAATTACTTTCGACAACCAATAATGACCAATGAGGATGTCTTCAAGACACGTAAACCCAAAAGAATCTGCAAACTTATCTTTTAATATTAGCGATTTGTAATAGCTTAGTAGCTCTTTGAATAACTAACTCTTGGCTTTAATCAATAAAATCATGATCAAACAACTATTATTTCTTGCATTCATCTCGACTTCTTTTTGTCTTCATGCCCAATCATGGCAGGATATGGTGAAAGATCCAAACAACAATTTCTTCAAAATCCAGGAAACCTTTAACGCAGAATGGGAAGGAAGAGAATATCAAAAAGGCTTTGGTTGGAAACAATTCAAACGCTGGGAAAATTTCTGGAAAGATAGAGTCAATGAAGATGGTTCGTTTCCCACAAAAAGTCAATATGACAGAGCGCATAAACAACTAGAACGAATCAAATCCAACACTGGAAATAGTACTCGATCCATCGATTCTCCCTGGGAGCCTTTAGGACCATTCAACCTATCTAATGGGCAAGGACGAATTAATGTAGTTGAGGTTGACCCAACGGATCCGAATACAATTTACGTAGGTGCACCATCCGGCGGTCTTTGGAAAACAACAGATGGCGGATCTACCTGGAAACCCTTAACGGATAAGTTACCGACCGTTAGTGCATCCGGTATTGCGATAAATCCACAAAATCCGCAACACTTACTTTTATCCACCGGTGACTTCAATCACTGGCAAGCATACGGCACAGGAATATGGAGGTCAACCAACGGTGGTGAGACATGGTCACGGACTGAATTGACATGGAACCCTTCGACAGATTTTGTACGAGGTGGGAAGATCGAATACCACCCGACGGATACAACCATCGTTTTATGCGCTACGCACTCCGGTTTATTTCGATCTAGTGATGGAGGTACCACTTGGAGCAATATAATTAATAGAGACATTGAAGATTTTGAATTCAAACCCGGAGACCCTAGTATAGTGTATACGGTATCCAATACGGATGCCTTTAAATCGATCGACTCGGGAGCTTCATTTAGTCCAATGCCTTTACAGCCCTTTGCGATCAATGATATTAGCAGGATGCAAATCGCAGTTACTCCTGCCAATCCTGAGGTAGTATATTATTTGGGTGGTGGCGATAGCGCGACAAAATCTTGGAAATCTTCGGATAGTGGCAACAGTTTTACGCCACAACATAATACAAATACCGGAAATCCATTAACCGGACAAGTGTGGTATGATATGGCTTTTGATGTATCGCCAATTAATGAAGATGAACTTATGACGGGAGGAATAAGAATATACCGTTCGGCAGATTCCGGAGCATCTTATAATCTCGCTCAGCCTGGTAACATGCATGTAGATATTCATTGGATTAAATATTTTGACCATGTCCTCTATTGTGGCAATGATGGTGGTGTGTATCGATCCTATGATTACGGTGTCACCTGGGAAAATTTAAGTTTAGGTTTACAGATAACTCAATATTATGACTTTTCAAATTCTAAAATTGATCTCTTTCAAATAAGCGCTGGTTCTCAGGATAACGGAACACATTTATTAAAAAACGATAATTGGAGACGCTATTCGGGTGGAGATGGATTACAAACGGAAATTGATTATTCCAATCCCGATATTATTTATCACTCTTTTCAGAATGGTGCGATGAGAAAAACCATTAACGGAGGTATAAGTGCTTTTGGAATATTCGAAGATGCCACCGGCGATAGTAATTGGGAAACCCCCATACAAATTGACCCCAATAATCCGGAAATTGTATTTTTAGGTCGCCAGCAATTATGGAAATCAGTCGATGGTGGATTATCCTCACAAGCAATAAGCGATTTTTTTCAAAGCCCCATAGATGTTATTGAGATTGCAAAAGCCGATAGTGATGTAATCTATTTTGCTGAAGGAACTCAATTATTCAAAACTACAGACGGCGGGACCACTTGGAATTTAACAAGTCAAAATCTACCTGCCTCGTTTTTCTCATCCGTTGAAATTCACCCGACTGATGTAAATAAAGTCTGGGTAACCTATAGTTCATATAGTCCGGAAACCAATGTGTACTATTCGGAAGACGGAGGTGTCAACTGGACAAATATCTCCGGTAGCTTACCCGATTTTCCGTCGCATCAAATTATTTACCAACCGGGACATCCAGACAATTGCTTATATGTAGCGACAGAAGTAGGGGTATTCTACAAGGACGACACCTATGAGGACTGGGTGCCCTATATGACAGACTTACCAAATGTTTATGTTTCGGATATTGAAATTATTGAAGGTACTAACATTTTAAGAATATCAACTTTTGGTCGCGGAGTCTGGGAAAATCAGGTCGTAAAGAGTACGAATTATCCGGCGTCTGCAGATTTTTATACAGAGGTGTCCGAAACATGCCCTGGTATTCCTATTCAATTCGAAAACAGGTCTCAAAACTATGACGAAATCGTAGAATGGTACTTTGAAGATGGAATACCGGAAACAAGTACAGATGAAAATCCAATTGTCACTTTTCCTAATAATGGAGTTTATGATGTTCGATTAATTGTCGCGGATGAAAATGGAATGGATACCCTTTTATGGGAGGAATACATAACAATTATTGATCACGCGATTGATTTAGATGTAGCAGAACCGTTTAATTCCGGCGTAGTGCCGACCGACTGGAGAATAATTAATAATGATAATAGTCTAACTTGGTCCAGTACTCCCGATATCGGAGCATTTGGTGTGAATACAGGGTGCTTACGGGTCAATAATTATGCATACAATGTTTCCGGACAAAAAGATTATTTACAAATACCATCCGTTGACTTGAGTATGACGAATCAACCCACCATGGAATTTGATATAGCATATACCTACTATGAAAGTGGCAATTCTGTGTTCATTGATAGTCTTGCTGTATATTATTCGAATGATTGTGGTCAAACCTTAACGAAGTATTGGCAAAGTGGTGGATTAGAATTAGCAACTACTGATGCAATGTCCGGTGAATTTTTTCCGGAAAACGATCAATGGAAAACCGTAGTGCTCGACTTATTACCCTTAAAAGATTATACGTCTATCAAATTCTATATTGCCAATATTGGTTACTACGGGAACAACATGTATCTAGACAATATTAATATTAAAGCCGGAGAAGTTCTTGTTGATATTGATGGTGATGGTTACAACTCTGCCGACGACTGTGATGACAATAATCCAGATGTTAACCCTGGTCAAGAAGAAGAACCGTATAATGGGATAGATGATGATTGTAATGCGGAAACCCCGGATGACGACATAGATCAGGATGGATTCGTGCTCGCTGAAGATTGTGACGACAATAATCCTGAGATTAGTCCAGATCAGGAAGAAGAACCGTACAATGGGGTGGATGATGATTGCGATCCGGAAACATTGGACGACGACTTGGATCAAGATGGATTCGTGCTCGCTGACGATTGCGATGACAACAATCCGGATATTTATCCCGATGCCGAAGAAATTCCTAATAATGATATTGACGAAGATTGTGACGGGATGGATTTGGTAACTTCCACATATGAAATTGCGAATTCAACTGTAAATATTTATCCTAATCCTGCGGTTAATGTTATATATATAGATGTTGAGGGCGAGTTAAACTTTCAAGTGAACCTCTATAGTTTTGATGGGAAACTAATCCTGTCTAAATTAAATACAAATCAGTTAGAGGTTGATTCTACTCCTCACGGAACTTACCTTCTAAAAATTAAAGATCTAAGAACAGGTCAACAAGTAATGGAGAAAATTATTATTGGAAATTAGACTTTCACAATATTATAACTTGAATGCGCAGGACAGCCTATATAACCGTCCTGCGCATTCAAGTATACCTCGATCTGCAAAAGTTGATCCAAACCAATTTTTAATACGGACACAAAACCAGAGAAAACCAATTGTGGAATTTGGATTACTACGAATGGATGTGCTTAAAAAAAGGCTATGAAAACTGAACTTTAATTTGATGATAACCATTCTCATCACACCCCTTATGTTGGTATATAGTTTCATTCTGATACCGCAACAATACCATTACACCCTAAACCAAAGAAAATGAAAGAACTGCAAATAGCCATTGACGAAGTACTAGCAAAAAAGCGACGCAACAAATTCACCTTCCTCACTGGTGCGGGTATCTCTGCAGATAGTGGCATCCCCACATACCGCGGCTCGGATGGGATATGGGTAAAAGGCACCCAATACCACAAACCCGAAGAATTCGGTACGTACAACTACTTCATGAAAAATCAAGAAGAGGTTTGGCAGTACACCTTATTCAGAAAGAAAATGATCGAAAATGCTCAACCTAATGAAAGTCACCGGATCCTGGCTAAACTGGAAAAGATTCTAGGAGAACGATTTCATTTGATCACTCAAAACATTGACAATTTGCATAGAAGAGCCGGTAATAAAAACATCTATGAAATCCATGGAAATTATCGCGAAGTCAAATCTGCGATGGATTGCAAAGAAATCTATCCAATACCCGATAATCTTTCGGGAAAAGACATTGGAGAAGAGCTTCGAAAAGATGAACTAGACGCATTAAAATGTCCCGTGTGCGGAGACTGGTTTAGACCCAATATTTTATGGTTTGATGAATTTTACGACGAAAAAACACATAAAAGATTCAGTTCACTCAAAATCGCAAAGAATAGTGGAATCTTATTTATCGTAGGTACTTCCGGCGCCACAAACCTTCCCTTGGAAATTGCACGCACCACGCTGCGATATGGCGGATATGTTGTAGATATGAACATTGAAGACAATCATTTTACCGATTTACTAAAAGGTAAAAAAAGAGCCATCACTCTCCGTGGTAGAAGCAGTGAAATTCTACCTCTGATCAAAAATCAGATCCAGCAATATTTAAAATAACGATTATCATTTGTATCTTTTTTCAAATTTTGGCACTTCACCATATGAACAGCTAATCTCCAAATCGTCCTGCCATGTCGCAAAACTACCTCGTCCAAAAATACGCTGCTATTAATGAGGCCCCCATTTATAGAAATAAGAAAACACCCGGTGATGGACAAAGAGCCATCAACAAAATCCTGATGGGCACATGGATGGGCGTTACTCAAGATGATGGAGACCATTATTACGTTGTGACTGCCGGAGATGATGGTTGGATACACAAAGATCACGTGTCTGATGATATGGGACTTAAAATGTTTTTTGTTGATGTTGGTCAGGGAGATGGTGTGCTTATAGAATTTGGAGATAAAAAAATGCTTGTGGATGCCGGACCAAACTCCAATCTAAAAAACTACTTGGTCGGATGGCAGTATACCTATTTATTGGAACGAAATGAGAAGGTCCACATTGATTATGTATTCATTTCTCATTTTGATTTCGATCATTATGCAGGAATTATCGACATCATCAACGATACCAGATTTACGTTTGGGACGATCTATCACAATGGTATTGCCCGTTTTGATGATAGTGATCAACGACCGCAAGAATACAATTCCGACCTGGGGACAACCGTTGGGAGTCGATCCAGCAAATATCTGACGACCAACTTTGATTCCATAGCGGGTTTCAGGAGACTTAATGCAAAAGGTGGATTTACGACTACCTTTCAACTTTTCTTCAATTCTGTTGACACAGCCATGCGAGAGGATCGAATTAATAATTTTAAACGAGCAAGTTATCGATCCAGAGCTATTGAAATAACTGCCCATCAAAAAAAATGTACAATTGAATTTTTAGGACCAGTCTATGACCGAGATGACGACAACAACCTCATTTACAAATGGTTTTCTGACTCCTCACATACAAGAAATGGTCACAGTCTGGTGCTAAAATTTACGTATGAAGAGGTTTCCATTTTACTGACTGGCGATTTAAACAGTAAATCTCAAGCTCACTTAATGAATCATTACGATGACGATAATCCTTTTTTGTGTGATGTAACCAAAGGCTGCCATCATGGTTCCTCGGATTTTGATACGAATTTTCTAAGGCGAATTTCACCTTTTGCTACTGTTATCTCTTCTGGAGATAATGAATCCCATTCCCACCCCAGAGCTGATGCCGTAGGTGCTGCCGGGAAATACAGTCGAGGAGAAAAGCCCAAGGTCTATTCCACCGAATTGGCCCGATCTGTAAGCAGTGGAGGAGATATTTTATATGGCATGATCAACCTCAGGTCCCTGGGAGATCAAATCTATATGGCACAAATGAAAGAAGCCAAAAAACCAGATATTTGGGACTCCTACACCATAATAGAATAAGACAAAAAAACGCCTCAACTCAACTATTCATCCACCGAGCAACTAAACAACTAAGCAACTGAACAACTGAACAACTAAAAATGCACCATGAACAACAGCTAACCCGCTACAAAACACTTCTCTCCTACATCGATGCACACTTCAAAGAAGACATCAATATCGAAAAAGTCGAATCCATTTCACATTACTCCTATCGAAACATCAATCGAATTTTCGAAGCTTTGCACCACGAAACCATTGGGAAATACATCAAACGACTCCGATTGGAAAAAGCGGCACAATATCTCAAATATTCAGAATTAGGCATCTCGGACATTGGCTTCGAAGTAGGATTTGAAGATCGAGCGGCGTTTAGCAAGGCATTTAAAAAGAAGTATGGATACTCTCCTTCCGCGTTTAGAGAAAGTAGCGATTCCAACTTTGACACTGAAATACAATTGATGTACAAAAATGAAGGAAAGAATAGAGAAAAGCTGCAATTTGAAATCATCTATCTGCCTGCATTTGATTATTTGTTTTTAGAACATCGTGGCGACTACAATGACTTTTTAGCTATGGAAAATACGGGTGACCAAGTTTATGATTATGCTTTGCAAAAAGGACTTTTGACCCCTCGATCCAAATTCATGACAGAGGTCGTGGATGATAGCACCATCAGTGACAGCATTCATTTGAGATACAATATGGGATTTATTTTAGAACAATCATTACCCTTTGCCCCTGAAGGCCTCTACCGAGTAAAACATCATTCGCCACAAAAATATGCCAGATTTATGCATCAAGGCACCTACCAAAGTTGCTCGAATTATTATGAGGAGATCTATGCTTATTGGATGATGGATGTAAACCTTGAACTAAAAGATCTGCCTTCATTAGAATTCTACCCGGATGCTGATATAAACGCTTCCAATCCGGAAATTCTAACCGAAATTTACATACCTGTAGTGTAACTTGTCCAAAAAGGACACATAAGTCAGGTTTCTTGCCAGTAAGTTTGCCAGTAAATAAATACTGCAAATTCCTATGGAAGACATCATCAAACAAATGGAGGACAACATCGGTCTTGTCATCTTTATCATTTTTGGATTTTCGATTGCATTAGCCGTGGTCGAGTTTTTTTACGAACTCTACAAGAAAAAAATCAACAAATGGAGATTGGGTGAAATGTGGGCGAGCTTTGGTGTATTCATCATTGCCCAACTCATGGAAAAGACATCTACCCTGGTATTTGTCGGTGCCTTTATTTACATCGGTGAATTTATTCCATGGCAGATCCCTATTAATGTTTGGACCACCTTGCTCTGTCTTGTCGTGGTAGACTTTATTTATTATTGGGAACATGTGATCGAACATAAGGTGCGTATACTTTGGAGCTATCACAGCATTCATCACAGTTCTCCCATTTACAATTACACTACAGCCATGCGAGTTTCATTTATAGATAGTTTCATCACCTGGGTGTTTTACTTGCCAATAATCATTATGGGGTTTCATCCTTACATTGTATTGCTCTGTTTTTTCCTGGTATTGTCCTACCAATTTTGGCTACATACCGAAATCATAGGCAAATTAGGTTGGTTTGAAAAGATCTTCATGACACCTTCACAGCATCGAGTCCACCATGGCTCTGATAAAATGTATCTCGATAAAAACTTTGGAGCGCTTTTTTCTATATGGGACCGAATGTTTGGTACTTTTCAAGAGGAAATACATACTCCAACATATGGATTGACCAAACCCATCAATACCATCAATCCGATAAAGGTGCATTTGGTAGAATACATCGATATTTTCAAAGATATTCGAAAGGCGAGAAGCATAAAAGAAGCATGGAACTACATTGTTAAACCTCCGGGCTGGAAGCCAAATCATTCAAAGTGAAAGCCATTCTAAAAAGATATAGACTTAAGTTTGGTTTTACGCTGTTCCTAATTTTAATGGAATCCAGTTTAACCATTTTATTTCCATTATTCATTGGATATTCAATCGACAGCGCCACTAAAGGAAGTTTTCAGGGAGCTATTTATTTGGGATTGTTGGGAATGGTAGCCTTGATTGTTGGTGTGGGAAGAAGAGTGTTTGATTCTCGATTCTATGCTAAAATTTATCAGAATATGGGATCCGCTGCACTATCAAAAATGAAAGAGGGAAGTTCATCCAAAAAGTCGGCGCGCTTAGGAATGATCCGAGAGTTGATCGAATTTTTAGAAAACGCATTACCGGAATTAATAAGTACAGTTATAGGTTTGATCGGGGTGGTCGCTATTATAGCTACTTTAAATCTTACCGTTTTCTATGGAAGTCTCTTGGTCACACTACTTGTTTTTCTTATTTATGGGTTCACTAGCGCCAGGACCATACGACTAAACCAATTGTCCAACGATGAGTTCGAAAAACAAGTGGATATCATAACGAAAAACAATGAGCGAAAATTGAATATTCATCTAAAGGAAATGATGAAGTGGAATATCAAATTATCCGATTTGGAAGCACTGAATTTTTCAATATCATGGATTGCCTTGATGATTTTCCTAGTAGCATCTATTGTCATTTCTGTGCGCGATGGCATTACGCAATATGGTGCTTTATTTGCTTTGATTATGTACGTATTTCAGTACATGGAAAATGTCATTAACCTACCTTTCTTTTATCAAAACTGGCTGAGATTGAAGGAAATAATGGAAAGGTTAAAGACGGTGTAAAATTAGTTACAAAACCTTATTTAGATTCTATCTAAATAGTTACATTTGTAAAAAAAATATAGCCATGCAAAAGTTTATATTCACCTGTCTTTTTTTCTGCTTTTTACTTTCAATCGATGCTCAGAATGCTGAGAAAAATATTTTTCTTGACAGAGAATTTTGGCAATCCGAACCTACTGTAGAGATAATAAAGTCAAAGATTGATGAGGGGCACGATCCTGCGGAAAAAGACCTTTTCTCTTTCGATGGCGTTTCGTACGGTATTATCGACAAAGCACCTTTGGAAAGCATAAAATATATGTTATCACTTGAAGGCAATCCGGTTGACAAACCCACACATGGAGATGTCACTTATCTATTATGGTCTGCTTATAAAGGGAATATACCTTTGGTTGAGCATCTGATCGAATTGGGTTCAGATATTCAGTTTACCACCAATAGAGGTACTAATATTTTATTAATGTGTGGATTCGGTGGTCAACAAGATATAGCCTTGTATGATTTGCTGATTAAAAATGGTGTAGATATACATTATACAAATTCTAGTGGAAATAATATTATGCTCGCTCTTGCAGGTTCAGATGCAAATGATGAGAATATCTTTCACTATTTGAATAAAAAAGGTCTTGCATGGAACTATAAAGATAATGCTGGAAACGGATTTTTTCACTACGCTGCCCGAGCAGGAAATCTACAGAACATGAATCTTAGCCTTCTCCAAGACATCGACTTTACTGGACTCAACTCAAAAGGTGAAAATGCAATGTTTTATGCAGCTTATGGAAGAAAAAGATCAGAAGTCCTGCTACAAACTTTCAACTACCTCGACAGTCTGGGACTGGATTCCGATGTGGTCAATTGGGAAGGGCAAACTCCCTTACACCATGCAGTACGAAGAGGAAGCCCAGAGGTTATAGATTTCTTTCTGGATCGTGGTGTAAATGTCAACCAAATAGATAAAAATGGCAATACTGCATTCATGAATGCTGCCAAATCAAAAGTAGAAAACGTAGAAAAGCTATTCCCTTTAGTTAAGAATCCTGATCATATAAATCATGACGGGCATTCTGCTTTATCAAATGCCGTTTCCTATGCCAATAAAGAAGCATTTGATTTCCTTATAACGAAAGATGCAGATATCTCTATAATAGACAATAAAGGGAATGATTTACTGAGTCTTGCCTTTCAATCGTATTCGGAGCGAAGAAAAGAGAAGATAAAATATATTATTGATGCTTTAATCTCTATGGGACTACCATCTAAAATGGCTTATTCAGAAGGGAATACATTGGCTCATTATGCGATTGAAAAGAATAACATCTATTTAATAGAGAAAGCAATTGAGCTTGGAGCAGATCTAAACCATAAGAATGACCTTGGGCTTACCTCTCTGCATTTTGCGGCTATGAAAGCAGATGATCATAAAATAATCGATTTGTTACTAGAAGCGGGAGCAGATAAAAAAATTCTGACCGATTATAAAGAGAGCACATACGAATTGGCAGTTGAAAATGAAATTCTCCAGGCCAATCAGATCGATATAAGTCAGTTACAGTTGAATGACTAATTTTTGTAAAAGGTAGATTTAAAAAATAGAATGGAGGTAAAAAAAACGAGAAAAATAATAGGATGGGTTTTGAGTGCATTACCCGTATTGGCCATCTTAGGTGGGAGTATCAACAAATTGAGCGGTAACCCGGAATTAGCAGAAAAGTTGCCCTATATTGATTTAACGGTATTGGCGATTATTTCTCTTATTTGCGTGGTTACATATCTAATTCCCAAAACTAGTAATATTGGATTCTTCCTGCTGTGTTCTTATTACGGAGGAGCGATTGTAGGAGAATTGGCAATGGGAGAATTTCCTCTGGTTGGAATTGTACTGTCCATCTTTCTTTATGTAGGTACTATGCTTAGAAAACCGGAGTTGTCGGGTCTAAATTTATAGTCATCTAACTAAGTACAAATCGAAACACGCATTCAAATTTACTAATTGTTAATCTCCTATTCTTACAAAGTGCAACACAAGTGCGTTGTGCACAATAAAGAAAAGAAACATAGTTAATCTACAACTATTTAAATGATAAAATTGAAACGACTATTTTATGTACTCTTATTTCTTCCTCTGGTAGCCTTAGGACAAAACGGAGAATTCACGCAATTGAATTATACATGCCAGGATGGGGTCGAACGTCCTTACATCATTTACACTCCCGAAAACCTTGATAAGAACTCCCCAAAACCCTTACTGATTTATTTGCATGGAGCAATATCTAACCCCAATCTGAAAAAAGATCCTTTGGACTATATCCAAAAATCGAAACTCCTGAATCTTGCGGATGAGGGTGGTTTTTATTTAATGTTTTCTTATGGACAAAAAGGTGCTACATGGTTCGACGAAGTGGGAACCAATATGGTATTGGGTCAAATAAAAAATGCGCAGCAGCAACTTTCTATAGACTCAAACAAGATTTTCTTGAGCGGTTTTTCAGATGGAGCCAGTGGTGTATTGTATTTCTCCATGATAAATCCGATGCCTTTTGCCGGATTTATTTCCATGAATGGTAGCCTCAAAGTAGCACAGAAATTAGGCGAGCGTGGTGTGTTCCCTGCCAACATGAACCAAAAACCCATGTACATCATCAATACAACCAAAGATCTGCTGTATCCAATAAAACAAATTAAACCGGTAATAAACTATTTGAAACATTACAATCAAAATCTAACATTCAGTAGTCCCGATGCGAATCATGAGATGTCTTATCTCGAAGGAAGTGAAAAAGACAATATTCTTGCCTTTATAGAAAACAATTCTATTCAAATACAAAAAGAACTTTCCTGGGAAACAACTTCTTTGGTAAATACCGATTTCAATTGGATTGCGATAACAAAAATAGATACCTTCCTTACTCCTGAGCATTGGCATGTACCCTATCAACTAAACGTATTCAATGATAAGGCTGATTTTGGACTAAAATACGATTACAGTTTTCAAGGTAAAGGTTTAAAAGTAAATGACTTCAAAAGTGAAGACTGCACTGCGAAGAAGATGGGCGTAAGGAATGGAGATATTATTATAATGATGGAGAATGACACACTCCACTCCCCATATTCGCCCTATTATTACATCGCAACAAAAACTGCTGGCGACAGTACCTCGTTGAAGATTTTAAGAGATGATAATGAAATAACAGTAAGAGGAAAATTCAATGAAGGCTACTATTACGAAATATTCGACCGCACGACAAAATCCGCAAAACTCATAACAATTCGGGAAGATGAAAAATTAATGATCCATACATCCAATATTACAGAGATCAAAATTGACTTTAATAAATTAGAGCACAAGTTTGAAGAAATATTCATAAACGAAAAGTTGTACCCATTAGATAGTGATGGGGTCCAGTTCATTCAGATAAAATGAATCTGTTTCTATAAAAATACAATTTCAGCTTGCATAAATTGTATAAAGGGACATGTAAGCTATTTATCCCTTCGTTTTTTCCATAGTTGACAGCTTGAGCAAGCACTGATTTTTCAAGCCTGGGCTATCACTTCGATAATTCATACCCTGTATTCGTCCTCAATTTTCCTACGCCCACTAATTATAGCTAATTCTTCGGATTTTATCCTTTAAATTTACAATGTAACACTTAACACGAACACGTTACTATAGAGCTGAATAGGGATAGATAAATCCAATTATAACTTTGATCTTAACGATGTAACGATAACACCAATTGCATAAGAATTTCAATTTCCAAATTGAATCAGTTAAGGGAGTTTTGGCCTAACGTGGCCAAAACTTTTTTTTGTTCTTTATGAAATTAAAATTCTAGATGAATGCAATAATATCCCTTTTATTTTCCATTCTTGACACCAATAGTGCAACCTTTGTTTTATTAAAAAGTCTTTAAAAGCATAATTCAAACGGTAATGAAGACACTTAAATTCTTATCTCTCTTTTCACTTATTTATGTATTATCTTCCAGCAATTCACTGCAGGCCAATAATGGCTCAATTGCTTACATCTACCCTATTTCGAATATCACCATAGATGGAAACTTAGACGATTGGCCCACTAACTGTACAATCAACCCCATGAAGCAGATTCATTATGGTGGTGGATTGAAAAGTCCACAAGATGCCCTGGCTTCATGGCGTGGTGGCTATGATGCACAAGCTGGTTTCTTATATATTGGAGTGACAATGATAGACGATGATTATGTAAAAACACCGGACAATAGTCATTTTTCAAGCCATGACTTTCAAGTACTTTACTTCGATGGAATACACAGTTCGGTTGGAGCAGGTGTAATTGGCTACGAAATAGACGAAGACCATCGAAAAATTGTAGAACAGGGTAAGCTTTCATTTTATCCGCAAGTCAAGAATGCTAGTTTTGATCAAGTGGAATTATCCATCGCAAGAGTCGAAAATGTAGTAACCTATGAATGGAAGGTAAAAGTCGACGGTCCAATGTATAATGGCAGGGTCATTGGTTTCGATTACGGTGTCTTTGATAAAGATACAGATGAAGATCATGTCATGATCACTTGGGGTAAGACCGGAGGAAATAAATTCATGAATGCAAATCTCATTGGAGACTTAGTATTGTTGGAATCAGAAAATGAAATTGGATCCGTAACAGGAAGATTGAAATGGAATGATGAAAAAGGAGATGAATGGCCTAATTCCGTTCGATTTATCGATTTGAATAACAAAGATGTGTTTTATGATACAGATACCGACTCTTTGGGACATTATCGTTTCAAATTGCCCGCCGGCAATTATAAAGTAAGTGTTCCACCCACTTGGAGTATGGACAACTGGAACGATATTAGTTTGATCCAAAGTACAGATAAAGCATTCAAGATCTCAATAGCTGAAAATGATAAGACAACGATAGAACCTATCCACATTTCGATAATGCCCAAACCTGATCTCATTCCCCAAAAAGGAGTGCTGCATTCCCCATTCAACACAGCATCGGCAGATCAAGTAGACCAATTTGTTCAATCCTATCAGGAGTATTATAACATACCTGCCGTTTCCCTCGCCCTAATTCAAGATGGAAAAATGGTTTATCACAAAAGCTATGGCGTCGAAAATACGGTTTCCAGGAAACCACTCAGAGATGAAGCCGTATTTGAAGCTGCTTCGATCACCAAACTAGCATTTGCGTATGTTATGAATCGATTGGTCCAGCGGGGAGAATTCGATCTGAACAAGCCTTTATACGAATCTGTACCATTTCCGGAATTAGAAGAGTATCCAGAGTATAAACTGATGACAGGCAAACATGTATTGCCCCATGTAAGCGGCTTACCCAATTGGGGTTCCAGAATAGTCAACAAACCAGGTACAAAAAATGGGTATTCCGGTGAAGGGTTTGAATATCTTAAGAGAGTACTGGCAGGAGGACCATCTGAGGAGTTGCCCACAATCATTCAAGCAATTTTGGAAAAAGAACTGCTGAATCCCTTGGGCATGACCAATACCTATTTCATGTGCAATGAAAAATTACCAGACCTTAAAGTCGCCGGGCACTTTGATGGAATACCCAATATGTTTGATTGTCCTGATTTCCATGGTATGGCTTGGAGCATGCATACAGAGGCAAAAGATTTCGTCCCTTTTGCGCTTGCCCTTTTAAACCGCAAAGGATTGGAGGAAACACAAGCCAAAGAAATGTTCCGTTTTCATACCATTGAAGATGAAGACAATTGGCGAAATGGATATAAATCCGGCTATGGTCTTGGTGTAGCATTGCGCGAATCACCCTTCGGATTGGTCTTTGGACATGGAGGAAATAATGGAGATTTTCGGTGTATCTTTGATATGTACCAAGACTTAAAGACGGGTTATATCATGTTTACCAATGCGAATACTGGCGGACCTCTACTTTCAGATTTGACCGATTTTTTGGTGGAAGGTAAAAAATAGACTACTGAATTTTAAAATCACTGTCTTATTTCCATCGTCCATAAGTCTTGGTAGCATTTACTGTTGATTGATGACTTCAGTGAAAATTTCAACCTATATGCAACAAACACACTTGTCCACCGTACTTAAAGAGAGGAGTAACTATCCGTCAAACTTACTGAGGCAACTAGGACTGTCCCACGTATTTAGAGAAGTAGGTGTATTGGACTGTTAACTGTACTAATATATTCGGAGAGTTAAGTAAGGTGTCCGTACGCAAACTAGATAAAAACAAATAATACATTGATAACTTTACGTTCAAAGCGGCTATCTACAAATCCTATTAAATTTTCACAAACTTCCGACTCACCCGATGCCCGTTTTCATGAACAAATGTGATAATATAAATGCCCGGATGTAAATCCTCTAATGAAATCAAATGTTTTATTTCCCCTTCCCTGATAAGCTTTCGGGTAGCATTGGAAATATAAAAGCTCTTAAACGCCTCTCCGCGATCAATCAATAATAAATCTTCAGCCGGATTGGGATATACCTTCAAATTCTTTTTGATTTGCTCAAAATCCGCTTCCTCATCGAGCTCTTCTTCTCCCAATATGCCAACTATATTCCTCACTAAATTCGTTTCAATCGGCTTATTGATGTCAAAAACAATGCTTGCCTCATGATTGATTAAGGTGCCAAGTGGCAGTTCAGGTTTCATATCAATGGAATAAACAACATGGCCTTCACGATTGGACTGCTCCGGGTCGTTCTTACCTGATAAATTTATATCCTTAAATAAGAATTTGAGCCCTGTCTGAGTTTGAATGTTGTCATTTTTTGAAGTCATCATGATGTAGTCATGACTGGCCTCTATAACCTTTATGGTTGATGGGTCCAAATGCTCATCAAGCAACTGATCTATGGATACTTTGGAAGCAGGCCAGTTGCCTTTATTTTCAAATCTTATTTTTACCAACAAACGTTCTCCGTTTTCTACCAATCCATCCGGCAATCGATATGGAGTAACTGCAATATCATTCGGATCAAACGCACAGACAATGACATCTTCAATCTTTGCCAATGATCCAACATTAGGATTTATAATCGAGGTATATTGAAAATCAACGGTAACCGCTTCATCTATATGTGTTTCATCCGCATATTGAACCAGCAAATCAAACGTTACTGAACGTAGAGGCTTTAGCTCGTCGACTTTGATTACAATATTTCCAGCCTCAATAGAAATATCACAATCACAATCGAGGATGCTTACATTCTTAATGTTTGAAAGCACAATTTGTCCTTCAGTTGGTAGCGTACCTGTATTGGATAATTCCAGCGTAAGATTTCCCTGTCTGTGACAAAGTGCGACACCGTTAAATGCACTGAGGGTGACTTCCTCAATGCTGGTTGCTTCAATAAATCCGATATCAAATTCAGTTGACGGCTGTAAACTTAGATCAGGACTGGCTATTAAATCTGTATCATTGGTGAATGTAAAGTGCTCCGCTACGTTCTTGAACTCTGCAACCGGATCGGACAACAACAACTCGTAATAGTGTTCATTAGATACTCCATAATTGCAATAATCGTCATTCAGTAATTTCGGGGTGATGGGAAAAGGCAACTCTCCCTCATCATACAATCCATTTCCATTTTCATCAAAATAAAATTGACCAGCCGCTTGATTGGCTTCTTTTAACCCGGTAAGAATTGTCGTTTCATAATTCGAAACGGTCAACAATTCGCCATTTCTAAATTCCTCAACTTTGAATCCCAATAAATACATTCCAACATTCTGACAAGTAAAACTAAAATTCCCATTCCCTTCATCAATAAAATCTCCTTGATCACCAAATGGCTTTTCCAGACTGAATCCTTCCTTATATGTAATCGTATTAAAAGCTGGAGGACAATTCATAGGGTTGGGTAAAATACCATCACAGGCTTCAGGATCACCAAAATTAACTCCTGCTACACCTCCAACCTCATATGGTGTTAATGGAGTAATCACGATTTGGTCACCATCCACATCCGTAAATGACATTTCAATAGGATGTGTTTTATTAACTTCAAAAAATCGGTTGTCAACATCTGTCAAAGTCGGTGAAGTGTTGCGTGTCACGAGAGATTCGTAGTTGATTCTTGTAGTGAATAACATTCCGGATGACTCGATTTCCTGCACTCCAAGGATTGAATTTGATCTGCAACAGCGTTGATATCCGATTTGATAGTCATATCCGTCGTTGGGAATCTCCACTTTGATTTCATATCTACCCAATTCATATTCCGGAAGTGCGCCCCTGCAATTCAAGAAATCGGATGTAATATCCAAAATCTCCAAAGGTCTTTCCTGATACCTTTCATAAGGAAGTAGGGTTTCGTCTTCCAAAATTCTATATATCCCTAAATTCAAAGCATTATCAAAATTTGCACCCTCCCCAAACGGGTCTCTAAACATAGTCAGGTAAATATTGACAATAAATCTTGATTCGGTGGCAGAGAGTACTTCATAGCTCACATACCCTCCCGTTATATGTTTGGCTTGAATGGTATTTAAAGATAAAAAGGCTGCAAAAAAGATAATAAGAATAGAGTTTAGTCTCATAGTAGATCGCTTGATAGTAGTTTACGATTGGTTTTAGTTTTGAAAGCTTTTCACTTAACTTATCTTTATAACTTGGCAGATAAGAAAATCGCTGCACATAAAGAGATGTAAATTATCTAACACTTTCACACCCTGTAATTTTTTCTTGAACTCCTTCACATAGTCTTGTCAAATACTATTTTCAAAACGTGCAAATCAGAGAAATATTTTTAGTTGAAAAAAATGATCCTCTTTCGTTCTGAAAATTAAAAAGAAAGACAGTAACTTTGAATTAGGTTAAGAGGATCGTTAAGATCAGTATAAATCACTCTTTTACAACAATTAAACAAAGGCTACACAAGTTTGCATTTGGCAATTATACAATTGAATTTCAATTTATTACGTCTTTGCAAATAAGTCAAATCCCAGGTTATAAATTATTTTACACCCTCTTGTAGAAATCTCAATGTTGTATTGTAAATGTAAGCATGGATAATTTTTATGGACGTTTCTGGAAATCAAGAAACCAACCATTATATGTTCTTTGTGCGAAGCTATCCTACTTAACCCAAGCCCTTTTTTATAAGTATCAGCTGTGAATCTTTCCTTGAGTACAAGAAAGTTAGAGTTGTACTTGATTGTGAATACGACGGCATCTTACAGATGAGAAATGAGTTCGTATTTAGTTTTTCATATTCCTAATGAAATAAAAACATCCTGCAGAACTACCTGTACGAAACCGAGCATCATTTGATTGTCAGGTATATACAGGCTAGGCTTTATTATTTATTTAAAATAAAAAATCTAATGCATGTTTGACACATTAAATCAAATAATTGAAGATGGATTTCAACGTAACCTGGTTCATAATTACTCTTCTTCAGATACTGAAATACCAAAAAGTTCGATAATGATTGATCAGAATGAGATGGTCAATTTTGGCTCATGCAGTTATTTGGCTCTTGAAAAAAACGAAGAATTACAAAAAGGGGTAATTCAGGCAGTTTCAAAATATGGAACACAATTTTCATCATCAAGAGGATACCTATCCATTGATCTTTACAAAGAACTGGAAAATTTTATGTTTCAAATATTTGAGCGTCCGGTTATTGTTTCTGCCAGTACCACCCTGGGCCACTTGGCAACCATACCCGTGCTCGTAGGAAAAAACGATGCTGTGATTCTGGATTTACAGGTCCATTCCAGCATCCAAATGACGGTTCAACAACTGAAAGCAAAGAAAATCCCGATCCATATTATTCGACACAATTGTATGGAATCTTTAGAAAAACAAATCAAAAGCCTCTCGAATAAGTATGACAAAATTTGGTTTTTCGCCGATGGAGTTTACTCGATGTACGGAGATTATGCTCCGTTTGAAAAATTGGATCGGTTGCTGGCGAAATATGATAAGTTTCATGTTTACATCGATGATGCACATGGTATGGGCTGGGCTGGAAAAAATGGATGTGGCATTGTCCATAGTAAAATGAAAAATACGGATAAGCTTGTATTAATCGTTTCACTCAATAAATCGTTTGCCTCCGCCGGAGGGTGCATTGTTTTTCCAAATAGTGAGATGCAACGCAAAGTAAGAAATTGTGGCCCGACCTATCTTTTCTGTGGTCCGATTCAGCCTCCAATGCTTGGTGCGGCAATAGCTTCTGCCAAAATTCATCTATCTCCGCAACTCCAGGGCTTGCAGGATAAGCTACACGACTTGATTGCATTTGCCAATGCCAAGCTGGATGAATTGGGATTACCGCAGTATAAAAAGACGAATAGTCCGGTATTTTTCATTCCTGTGGGTCTTCCTAAGATTTGTTATGATATCGTGTCAAAGATGAAAACAAAAGGCTTCTTTGTAAATACGGCTTCATTCCCGGTGGTTCCCATGCGTAAAAGTGGCGTTCGATTTATGATCAACAATTTCCTTAGTAAAGATCAGATTGACTTAATGTTGACAGCTTTATGCGAGGTGTATGCCCAAACCATGATTGAACATAACAACCCCTGCACCAAGATTGCAAAAACCTTTAGTATCCCTGCATTTACCCTAAAAATAAATAGTAACGTATACCAGGAATCGGTCGAAGACAAACTCCAGATAAGTTATCACCGATCCATAAAAGAACTGGATAAGAAGGAGTGGAATGCCACCTTTTTCAAAAATGGCACACTCAGCTACTCCAATTTGGAGTTAATAGAAAATCTCTATACAAAGGAGGTAGAAGCAGAAAACAATTGGAAATTCTATTACTTATGTGTGAATGATCATTCTGGAAAGTGTATTTTAAAAACATTGATTACCGTTGCCTTGGTCAAAGACGACATGTTTCATCCCGGTTATGTTTCAAAAAAAATAGAAGATATTAGAAACACAGAATCTCCTTATTTTTTAACCTCCAAAACTGTAATTACTGGAACGTTAATTACCAAAGGGAATCATGTGTACATCAATTTTAAAAGTAGGCATTGGAAAAAGGCACTTTCCGTTCTTACGGATTATCTCAATCAACTATTAGAAGAAACGAATTCCACCAAAATAATGATTCGAGATTTTTATGGTGCCCAGGATATGGAATTTGAAACTGAAATGCTGGAAAAAGGATTCACCAAATTTCAATTGCCAAATACTATGGAAATGAAAAACATGCATTGGAAAAGCAGGGAAGAGTACCTGCAAGCGCTCCCGCAAAAATATCGATATAACGTGAGAAAGGAGATTATAAAATATGAGCCTAGTTTTGCAGTTGCACATGACAAACCCCGGAATGATGAAGAAATTATTCCCCTTTACCAACTATATGAAAATGTTTATCACAAATCCTATGATTTGAATGTTTTCAAATTGCCGTATACCTACTTTAGAGGTATGTGCGATTCGGATGAATACGATATTATTCGATTGTATCTAAAAGAAAGCGCTCATAAAAATGATACCAAATCAAAAGACAAATTGGTGGCCGTAATGTTTAGTCATATCCATCAGGATGTTTACAATGCAATGATTGTAGGCTTGGATTATGAATATGTCTACAGCCACAAAACCTACAAACAAATATTGTATCGAACCATGGTCCGAGCGCGGTCATTGAATTGCCAAAAATTAGACTTGGCGTTTACGGCAGAATTAGAAAAAAAGAAACTTGGGGCACGACCAAAAGAAGTATTTGCCTATGTACAAGCTTCGGAACACTTGAAGGAAAGTATACTGGAATATGTTTAAGACTATATAACGAAATTTCGGGATTGTGTTGATTATGAATTGTCAGAGTACAACAGTGGCTTACAGATAAACGTTCACGGCGCAACGCATCTTTTTATTTCAAAAGTAGATGATCTAAAAGGAATATAGTAAAGACACAGAGGATGTAATATTTCTTCAAACTAAATGAGCAAATGTTACGCAAACTTTGGCGTGCTTTATGGTACTTATAATAAATAAGTTGCCAGGATGTACTGGATTTCTCCATTTTTAATTCGATTGACCATTAGTTTTGATATGCCTCGACAGCACTCAGGATAATTTCCTAAATGGATATTTTTTGATTTTTATACAAGCGATAGTAGCTCCTCTAATGGTTTTTGATTTTACGCAATCAAGCTGTAACACTTGAATATTTCTAACCCTGGATTGAGTCCGGGGCTAGAGATCGGTAATAAATCCATTTTTGACCAAAAATGATGACAAAATTATTGCGGGCAACTACTTTATTCTATCACATAAGTAGTTTCACGCGAAAAGTGAAATGCACCTCCTCATTTCAAGAATTCGGTAACTATCAAATTTTTAATACCTTTATACGAGAAAAGATCGATGTACCAATGAATAGAATCCAATTTCTTTTGTTAATTAATTCTTTCTCTTCTTAGCAGAATTATATGGATCTTGCTTAAGTTGAAACACATTCTAACTACCAATTCATCCTTCTTTGTAAACAACTTTTTTTAAAATCAATAACAACCGTAAATCAACAGCATCATGAAAACTAAATCATTCTTCATTGCTCTATTTTTAACCACCTGGACATTTGGATATTCGTCGGATTCACTTAATGTAGCAAGCGAACTTAGCGAAGAAGAATTCCAGCTCCTGTATCAACAGTTTATCGATAGTGTGGCAGGAACCTTAGTCTACGAATTCGATTCGGTGGAATTGAAAAACGGAGTAGCACACATTAAAATTCCTAGTGGATTTAAGTTTTTGAATGGAAAGGACAGCGATATGATCCTGACCGACATTTGGGGAAATCCACCCAGTGAAGAGGCCGATAAATCAATGGGTATGATCATTCCGGAAGACAAGACGCCGTTTACCGAAACCTCTTATGTCATCAACATCACCTACTCCACCGAAGGCTATATCGACGATTCAGATGCAAAAGACATAGATTATGATGATCTTTTGGAATCCATGCAAGCGGATACAGAGGCAAGCAACGAATACCGAATCCAAGCGGGATATCCTACAGTAGATCTCATTGGCTGGGCATCTACACCATTTTACAACAGCGAATCTAAAAAATTACACTGGGCCAAAGAATTGAAATTCCAGGATACTGATCCCAATACCTTAAACTATAGCATTCGAATTCTTGGACGCAAAGGCTATCTTGAACTCAATGCTATAGGAAGTATCGATTTGCTAGATAAGGTTACAAATACCATAAACCCGGTTATTGAAAGTGTAAATTTCAACAAAGGCTATCGATACGCTGATTTCAACCCTGAATATGATAAGATCGCAGCATATGGAATTGGTGGCTTGATCGCTGGAAAAGTGCTTGCTAAAGCAGGAATTCTGGCCAAAATCGGGATTTTCCTGGCTAAGTTCTGGAAGTTTCTTTTGATTGGTGTAATTGCTTTTTTTGGAGCCATTCGAAAGTTCTTTGGTGGAAAATCAGATGCAGATTCTTCCAACCAAAACCCAATCAGTTAGCCGTTCATAGTAATCCAATACCTGAGAGAAGTTTGAAAACGTACTTATTCTCCTCCCAAGGGTTTGAACTTGTCCTTGATTTCACGATCTACATCAAAGTATTCTCGAATCTCAGATAAGACCTGATTCAAATTGGTCTCAGCCTCCTTGGGTTGCTGAGGTTTGGGAGTAGTTGCAGATCCATGAGTGGGCATTTCTTCAATATGCAATGTCTGTGTGGGATAGGCAAAACGCACTCCGATCCTATCCGCTAATTTTATAATGGCATACAGTATTTCGTGCTTTCCTCTCAATTCATCCGTCCAGGAGGGTGCCTCGAAAAACATGTAAATCAAAATATTAATGGACGAAGCACCAAAGCTATTGAGGTGTACTTCAAAATAGTCTTTTCGGGTGGTCGGATGCATACGAATGATCTCACGAATTCCCTTGACAAATTTTTCGATGATATCTGGTTTTGTATCGTATGTGATGCCTATATCCGTTTTAAAACGACGATAAACGCGAAGTCCCATATTATCTACGACCGTGTCTGCCAATAATGCGTTGGGTACGTAGGTCAAGGAGTTTGAAAAGGTTCGTATGCGGGTAGAACGAATGCCAACCTCTTCTACCGTACCGTCCACACCTTTGAAATGGATCCAATCACCGATCTGAAAGGGACGATCCAAAAAGATCATGATCGAACCAAAAAAATTCTTGACCGTATCCTGTGCCGCCAATGCAAGTGCCAGACCACCGATAGAAATACCTGCAAGCAATGCTGTAACATTCACTTCCAAGTAGTCTAAAATATAAATGATACCAAACGCCCAAATAATAATGACTACCAGCTTCTCGATCACCGGCAACAACTGATCGTCCAAAGTATTGTCCGTTTTTTGTGCTGCTTTTCCAAAAAACTGAAAGACGATCGTAGAAATATTCTTTAGGATTAAAATGATCAGGAATAGACTTAATATGTTTAGGCCTTTGATCAAATAGGCATTTGTCCTTGCTGTGATTTGTAGCATAGGTAAGAAGTACAAAATTACTCGCACGCCGATTAGAACAGAAAAAAGCTTGGAGACCTTGAGAATGGATTTCTCAACTATTTCATTTAAATCAATCTTTCTGCTGATAAAATTACGGATCACACTTCGTGTAATTCCCGAAAATATTTTCGCAAATATCAGTGCCAACAATCCAATCAGAAATAACCCCAACCACTTCCAAAGCTCGATTGAAAGTATGTTGACCTGCCAAAAAGGGGCATGAAAATAACTTACAAAATGAGTTCCAAGGGGATAAACGGACTCGTGTAGTTCTGGAATGGATTCGAGGGTGGTTCTGGAATACAACCATCTCCCGTTTATTTTTTCTACATATAAAAGATGCTCCGCACGACTCAAATAGTAGATGGGATCGCCGGAAAGCGAATCCAAATACATAGAATCCTGAGGCAATCGATTCAGATCAATGAACATCCCTTTACCGTCCAGAATTTGCTTGAGCTCCACTGCCAATTCAGTAGATCGATTGGGTAGGCTCAATGCGGCGCGCTCAGGATCGTAGCTATCGGGTTGGAGGTAATAAAGGTGGTTATAAATTGTGGTGTACGGGTTGTCGTATACACGAGTTGTATCGATTTGTGCTTCTGCAAAAATTGCAATATTCAAAAAAGCAATAAAAAGAATGATCCTATGCCACATGGTACTCAATTTTCGGGCAAAGATACGGATTGATGAGGGATTGGAGATTGAGGAGAGGAGGAATTTTATTACACCAAAAAGTTGTGAGAAGACACTGGGGAGCACCAAGTTTTTTGTTTCCCCGAGTCGAACCAAGAAGTCGCTTAGCAGCACCGAAATTTACCAAAAAAAGATATGGACCTCGTACTCAAGAAATACCAAGTCCATACCCATTTCATTATCAATTGTTAAAAATTAATTGTTCATTATCAATTTTTCATTATCAATTTTTCATCCATTAAATCTCCAATGCCTTTTTCAAGTCTTCAATACCAGCAGCGGAAAAATTTAATTTTGAACTATTGGATTCACCAATGGTAAAATCACGTAAAGCCAAATTGGCGTCTCCATCTTTCATGTTTACAGCTACCAATCTTACCTCCTCGCCAATAGGTACATCATTAAATAGCACTTTGCCCTTCAATTTTCTTGGGCGAATCAAGGATTTCATGCGTTTGAAAATAAGATAGAATTCATCATCATCGGAAATCGAAGCAAAATGTAAATCCATTTTAAGATCTTCTGAAATTTCATAAAAGCGGTCACAATTAATCCATCCAAGCTTACTTGTAGCCACGACATACCTCGCCATATCTTCTTTATTTAAATATCCCATTTCATATCTCCTTGCTGAGACCTGCCGCTGTACATCCTTTATTGCATTATCAAGCTCCCGGAAAAAATAGTGGGTAGGCATTTTTTCGTACATAGGAAAGTCCAGACCAATGGTCTTTCGTACATGAACCACTTCTTTTCCAAAGGTTTTCCTGATGTGAAACCAATCATCATATTCCGCTTTGCCAACCGATTTACTTAAAAAAGAGAATAGGATGCCAATCAATCGATCGTGAGAGACTCTATCCTGATCCATCCGCACTCGATTCAAGCTTTGCTCGACCAACGTCCTCACTTTCGTAAGGGCATATTCTTTTTTATGTTGGAATAGGAGTTCTTTTCTTCTCCATGCTTCTTCCGTCCATGCTTTGAGTTTTGCGGGACGTTCAATCTTATCCTGCTCGTATCGTTTTAAGGCTGCATGATATTTCTCCAAAGCCAAGGTATATTTCTCTTCTGTATAATTACCCTTGTATGGCAAATTAGGTTTTCGTACAGCTTTTGGATACGTTGGCATAGTTGCAAAATCTAAAGAAGGAATTACTCTCCCTTTCACGTCCAAATTCAATAATGGAGACAAATCCACTTGTATAAATGGGGCTTGAGAATTGTCGGTGGTGCTGGTTATTTCTTCTCCGGTTTCTTCCCAAATAACTCCATTTTCATCCTCAACACCAGTAAAGAGCTGCATGCCCTCTTTCACTTCCTCCTGACTCGGAAATGTCAGGTCAATTTGTTTTCCGTCTTGCAATCGTAAGGGCTTTCCATTTTGAGTGGCTTCAATATAAATCATACCCCCAGTTTCTAGGATTTGATTTTCAGTTTGTGTGTAAAGGTGCTGATCAACCATATCGCTGTACTCAAAGGCTTCTTTGAATTGAATACGGATATTTTCATTTGAAACGGGAGTTCCGTCCAACATACAGAAGGCATCGGTCGGTATCAGCACATCAGTTCCCTTGGATAGAGTCAACTTGCTCTCGCGCTGGGGTTCGATGACAAATTCATCTTCCTCATCGGGTTCTACCAGCGATACCAATTCTTGAACATTGCTGTACGCATAACCAGTAGTTACAATTGATACTCTCCGATTCTTCCCTTTCAGCGCATCTTCAGAAGAAAGATGAACAAGATCCGATTCCCCGCGAAAAGCCACGTCAATATCCGATGCGTCTACCCCATTCTGCATCAAATACTGTTTGACTTCTTCCGCACGTCTTTGTGAAAGCTCCATGTTGTAAGCATCCGAACCATCTAAGGCCAGCACTTCGGCGTCCTGAGCTTACCTGCGCTCGTAGGCAGGAGTTGAGCTTTGAAGGAGAAATCATGCCCAACATTACCATGCCCGACGGTTCCGCTCGCCAAATCGATGACGGAATGACCGGGGCTGACTTTGCCCTCTCCATTTCGAAATCCCTCGCCAAAAAAGCGGTCGCGATGGCCGTCGATGGTGAGGTTTGCGATCTTTCTGATCAGATTGAAACGGATGGCGCGATTGAAATTCTAACGCGTGACGACCCCCGTGCGCTTGAGCTTATTCGGCACGATACCGCCCACGTTATGGCGGAAGCTGTCCAGGAGATCTGGCCAG
>JBCCVV010000075.1:0-27175 GCA_039194925.1 Bacteroidota bacterium | reverse complement strand
GTAACGTATTTATTTTTTTTGTTTTGTAGTGACTTGAAAATCAGAGTCTTAACCGATAACATATGACGGTAAAAAATATGTATCAAGTTGCTACCTTACCTGAAATATTTTACCCATTTTTGACCTTCCCAAAAGGAGTCGATCCAACAAGAAGAGTCAACACCGATTTTTACCCATCCGATTCTTTTTAAGTGGTTGGTTTCAAAATTGCAGCTTAATCTCCTGCAAGAATGAACATATTTGAAGAATGATAAAGAGCAATCTAGCATGACGTATGACCATACTACAGTGTGGAATAAATGCTTGAGTATCGTAAGACGAGAAATAAGTGCACAAAGTTATAAGACTTGGTTTGAACCTATTAAACCCGTTCGGCTTACCTCAGAGGCGTTGACTATTCAGGTTCCCAATAAGTTTTTTTACGAATGGTTGGAAGAAAATTTCGTTACGGAATTAAAAAAAGCGCTTCGAATGACTATTGGAGATAGTGCCCGTCTTGAATATCAGATATTGGTTGATAATCACAGAAAGATTGGAAAGAATACAGGAGCCAGAGAAAATTCAGATATACCCAAACAGTTTTCTTCCGATCAGATTAAGAATCCATTCGTCATTCCTGGTATCAAAAAAATCAAAATTGACCCTCAGTTGAATGGTGCATATACCTTTGATACATTTATCATGGGAGAATGTAACCAATTAGCAGCTACTGCAGGTAAAGCCATTGCAGCCAATCCCGGTGGTACGGCTTTCAATCCGCTGTTTATCTATGGGGATGTTGGATTGGGAAAAACACATCTTGCCAACGCCATTGGTGTGGAGGTATTGAAGCAAAATCCTAGTAAACAAGTCATCTATGTGACGCTGGAGCGGTTTACGAATCAAGTTGTTCAAGCGATTAAAAATAATGCAGTCAATGATTTTATGAATTTCTACCAGATGATCGATACCTTGATCGTGGATGACATTCATTTTTTAGCAGGAAGAGCAAAAACACAAGAAATTTTCTTTAACATTTTTAGTCAGCTTCATCACAACGGCAAACAGATTATTCTTACATCCGATCGACCTCCAAAAGATATTCAAGAGGTTGAAGATAGATTGATCAGTAGATTCAAGTGGGGGCTTGCGGCGGAATTGACCGTGCCGGATTATCAAACGCGTAGAGCGATTCTTGATGTGAAAATGAGAAAAGAAGGTCTTGATCTGGAAGAAAAGATCAAAGAATACATCTGCTACAATATCAAAAATAACATCCGTGAATTGGAAGGGGTAATCATTACCCTTGTCGCTCAGTCGACACTAAACAAAAAAGAGATCGATCTTCAATTGGCCAAAGATGTGGTGAATCAGTTTATCAGCCAGGATAATAAAGAGATTACCGTAGAGAATATCAAACTTCTTGTAGCCGAATATTTCAAAGTACCTGTGGAGAAGCTGCACGGAAAGACAAGAAAAAGAGATGTGGTCATAGCCAGGCAATTGTCTATGTATCTTGCTAAAAACTTCACAACCAATACGTTAAAGGATATTGGTAAGAATTTTGGAGGCCGTGATCATACGACTGTATTGTATTCTGTCAAAGCCGTTCAAGACCTGATGGATACAGATTTGGTCTTTAAGGACAAGGTAGTGGAGTTGGAAAAACAAGTCCAGCTTAACCTGCAATAAGTACTTGCAAATCATCAATTATCCTTGTTTGTTTTGTAAATTATTTTCAAAATCTCTTGCATTTTAGATTGAACATTTTTCCTTTTTAGCGATTTCTATCCATGTACATTTTAAGTATACATACAACTAAATCTTTGTAATCGTCATGTTCTTCAGATCTCTTCTTTTCCTAAGTATAATAGGATTCGCTTTTACCTCTTGTAAGGATTCAAACCCTAACAAGGAACAAGAATTAAATCCGTTTATTGAATTACACTCCGATACGGATCATCCTCCCTTTGTTTCGAATATGGAAGTGGCACATAAGAAAACCAAATTATTGGAGAATGGAATGGTTTGTTTCAATCTGGATATGACATTTGGGAAGAGTAGTAGTACAATGAAAATATTTACCACTCCTACATCATCGGCAATTCGGGTAGATAAAAAAGAGGGTGCTTCTACCGTTGTTCTGGATGGTAAGATCTTTACAGATGCAGAAGAGCAAAGATGGGATGGGGAGCGATTTGGCGTATATACCTACCAGTATTTTTTTATGGCGCCATACAAATTCAGCGATGAAGGAACCATTTGGACCAGATTGCCCGACATGGAATTAGAGGGTAAAATAACCAATCGCGCGAAACTGACTTTTGAATCGGGCACAGGAGATGCACCGGATGACTGGTACATTGTACATTCTGATCCTGAAACAAATAGGGTAGAGTATATTGCCTATATAGTCACAGCGGGTGGCACTACAGTGGAAGAAGCTGAAAAGAGTATTCGCATCATAAAATATAGCGATTATGACGTGGTAGATGGAGTGCCCTTTGCATTTAAATGGGAATTTTTTAATTATTCCTTCGAAGATGGTCTTGGAGACAAAGTAGGAGAAGGGATTCTCAAAAATGTAGAGATGATGGATGTTGTGGATCAGTTTGATATTATTCATGATGGAACCTATTCTGAAATCACCAGTTAGATTTACTGCCCATTTGAAGTATTGATTTTTAGTATGTCTTGAATTCGTTCGAAGTCCAAGTTCAGAATTCTTTTCTTTGTTTTCAGCATTAGTAGATCATACGAATGTTAAGTATACAACTTGATAAGTTGTTCTACAATACAGCTCAATAATAAGATGATTTAGTTTTTAAAATCGGAAAATGGTGAAGAGACTCCTTGCCTCGACATGTGTGCAAAAGAAAACATAGTTTTTAAATCTGGCAAAAGGTCATGGACTTTTACATCGTAAGAGCCTTAATCTAGAGAAAGTGTTTACGACCACTCCTCGAATTTTTTGATTTGTTCATTTTGTCTTAGACACCCGTCTATATCGGCTTATTGTTAAAATGAATAATTTTCATATCTTAAATTTTTAAAACTTACTAACATTGAAAAATTCAAATAGCAGATCCTTTGCAATTTCCATCCGCTATTTGAATCTCACCTCCAATTGTATCTTATGAAACTTTCTTCACTCGACTGGATTATTATTATCCTCTTTATGGTAGCGACTCTTGGTATTGCGCTTTGGGCGAGTAAAAAATCCGGGAAAAGTGCCAAAGAGTATTTTTTATCAGGCAATAACATGCCCTGGTGGATGCTGGGTGTTTCCATGGTCGCCACCACCTTTTCTGCCGACACCCCGAACCTGGTAACGGATATTATACGTGGTGACGGAATTTCAGGGAATTGGGTCTGGTGGGCCTTTCTATTGACAGGTATGTTGACGGTCTTTATATATGCACGATTATGGCGAAGGGCAGGAATACTAACGGACCTGGAGTTTTATGAGTTGCGGTACAGTGGAAAAGAAGCTTCCTTTTTAAGAGGTTTTAGAGCCATATACCTGGGGGTATTTTTCAATGTAATGATCATGGCCAGCGTCTTGTTGGCTGGTATTAAAATTAGCAGTGTCATGCTAGGGCTCGATGCATTTCAAACCGTTGCTTTGGTATCAATTGTGACCGTATTTTATTCTGCTGTTGGTGGATTGAGAGGTGTGATCTTGACCGATGTATTTCAATTTGTGCTAAGCATGGCCGGAATGATTATTGCTGCAATTTATATTATTCAAATGCCTCAAATTGGAAGTTTGGATGCTTTGGTTAATCATTCGAATGTAGTGGGTAAAACCGACTTTGTTCCTGACTTTAATGATAAAAATCTATATATCCCATTGTTTTTAGTACCATTGGCTGTGCAATGGTGGAGCACATGGTATCCCGGGGCAGAACCCGGCGGTGGAGGATATATTGCGCAAAGAATGTTATCCGCCAAAGATGAGAGAAGTGCGGTCAAAGCTACGCTGCTCTTTAATATAGCGCATTATGCTTTGCGTCCCTGGCCATGGATTTTGATTGCTTTGTCGTCATTAATTTTCTTTCCGGATCTGGAATCTATTGCTGCTGCATTTCCAAACGTGGATCAATCTATAGTCAAAAATGATCTCGCTTTTCCCGCAATGCTTACCATGCTCCCTGCCGGTTTGATCGGTTTGCTATTGGCCTCACTAATTGCCGCTTTGATGTCAACGATAAGTACCCATCTAAATTGGGGGTCTTCTTATGTGGTGAATGACTATTATGGAAGATTTGTGAAAAGGGATGCGACCGAAAAGGAAAAGGTACTGGTTGGACGAATAAGTACGGTCGCTTTAATGATCTTGGCTGCAGTGGTGGCGCTTTATTTGCAAAATGCAAAACAAGCATTTGATATCTTGCTTCAAATCGGTGCAGGTACTGGATTATTGTTCATATTAAGGTGGTTTTGGTGGCGTATTAATGCTTATAGCGAGATTGTGGCAATGGTGGTTTCGTTCATGATTGCCTTGTATTTTCAATTCTTGTATGGGGGGGATATGGAACCCTACGAGAAAATGATGGTTGGAGTGGTAATTACAAGTATCGCCTGGATCGGAGTTACGTATTTCAGTCCTCAAACCGATACATCCACCTTGGAAAAATTCTATATGAAAATTCAACCCAAAGGTTCGGGATGGAATCTTATTACAGATAATCTTTCGGCAGAACAAAGGTCGGAAATGGCCAATTATTCAGATCCCGGTCTCACGAGTCAAATACTTCAAATGATATTGGGATGTGGAATGATCTACTCCTGTCTTTTTGGATTTGGATGGTTGTTGATGGGAAATGCAGTTGCAGGTATTGTGACGATCATAGTAGCAGTTATATTAGGCTATCTTCTAGCCAAAATGGCATTTAATAAGGAGTAATCGTCATGGATGATTCGAAATAAAAATGAAAACCCAATGTTGGTAAGTTCGTCTTCAACTTACCAACATTTTTAAGGTCTGGGTGTGTTGGGCCTTTCGTATTGCACTTAACACTTTTGCAATAATTTAGGGCAGATGTGAGTATGGTTATTTGACGCTTTTATGATTTCTGTTCTTAACGATGTAAGCAAAGACTGCTGAATATAATATCTAATAATCCTTACCATATTTTGAACCGAAACTGTCGGAAGATACTGATTTCACTAGATAATAAGAAGCGAGTAAGTTCGATTTGCGTAGAATTACGTGGAATTTGCGTAAATATACGTATGGGTTTAACGTAGAAATACTTTAAATCGATTAAGGAAATGAAATTCAGTGCTTATAAATTTCTTGGTATTGGTTATCATCATAATGTCATGCGTTAAAAGTGTTTTATGAAGCTTTCATATCTAGAGGCAAATAAGTGCTACTAATGATAAATTGAAAGACCTCACCCAGCTTACTGAATGAGGTCTTAGTTCTATAGTCAGAACCGCTAATCTTGAAATATCGGTTTTATGATTTAACCTTACATTTTGAATTCTACTCGTATTTATTCTACAGTCTTCTCCATTTTACTCACAGCAGACACATTAAACACACCTAAAGCCCGATTTCCGCTCGAGTCAAAGACATTACCTCTAGAATTTGCGATCGGCAAGGTAAATATTCCGTTGTCCCCGTTTGTAGTTTGCTCTTGTACAATTTGTAAAAACCGAAAAGCCTCGCTGGAAATGGAATGAATTTCACTCGCTACTTTTTCACCTGGATTTAAATCTCTTGGCAGACCATCTTCGTCCAGTGCATTGATGGCAAAACGCAATGGTCGGATAAAAGTGGTTCCATCCAGATCTGTTCCTGCATCAAACGTCGCATCATAGATAATATTCAATTCTTGCGGTTTATTGAGTAGGGTATCGTTTCTAAACGACTTTACCCAATACGTATTACCCTTTCCCGGAATGTCTCTGGCATACAATTCAGCGTACAATCCATCATCCGCACCAAATGCCTGATCTTCAAAATATATGCGGATAGAATCAATTTCCGGAACAGGATTCAATTCGGTCGTACTGGTATAGGTTTCATCATCAAAATCTACTGTTAACGTGAATGAATCTCCTACATCGCCAATACTTTCTCCGGATTCTGGTGTCCATACATATTGTCCCATCGCTCTATGCTCGAATGTATAAGTTGAGCTACCATTGGTCACTGTGACACTTGCATTTGTGACTGCATCGGGTAGTCTATTATCAAAATAATCCTGCGAGAATGAAAGGCTGATTACCTGCTCTTCATCGACGTTATTATTTATCCAGGCATCGACTACAAATTGAGGAGTTTCAAACCCATTGTCCACTTCTATCGTGTCTTCACAAGAAACGTAGACAATGCTTGAAAGTAAAATAACTGATAAAATATATTTATAATTCATTGATTTTTCTTTTCTTATTTGAAGGTAAAATTATACGAAATGGATGGAATAAAGCTTCCAATCACAGAAAGTCGAATTGCTTCGGTATTCACCGCTTGACCTGGATTTACACGAGCATCATCTTGTCTGAAATATATGGAAAATGGATTTCGTCGGGCATAAACATTATATATTCCAAATACCCATTGTCCCTTCCATTTTCGTTTTCCTGGTTTGGGGTCCAGGGTCAGAGAAAGATCCAAACGATGATAATCCGGTATTCTTACATTGTTTCGTTCGTTTAAGTCATTGTTTGGTATGAAGTACCCCTGTTGATAATAACCACTGTTGGCGAAAGTTGTTGGGGTACCCGTATTGTAGACAAAATTGGCACTCAATGTCAATCGATCAGACAACTCATAAAAGGTGGTAATGCTCAGGTTATGCGTTTGATCAAATCGTGAAGGATACCAATCATTATTGTTTATCCCTTCTACCAATCGCTCGCTTCTAGCCAACGTATAGCTTACCCATCCTGAAAATCTACCTTCCGTTTTTTTCAACATAAATTCCGCACCGTAGGCACGCCCTTCACCTTCTAATATCTGACCTTCTACCAATTCATTCAAAATAAGATCTGCACCATCGATATAGTCGATCAGGTTGTTCATTTTTTTGTAATAAAGCTCACCTGAGAATTCGTAGGTATTGTCTTTGAAATTTCTAAAATATCCTGCGGCAACCTGGTCCGCCATAGCCGGTTTGATATTGTTCGTGGCTGGTGTCCAAATATCCACAGGCGTGGAAGCCGTAGTATTTGACAACAGGTGAATATATTGCGCCGTTCGATTGTAACTCGCTTTAAACGAACTTTTTTCGTTCAAATCAACTTTGAGGGAAAATCTAGGTTCCAGATTGATATAATCCTCAATGACTTCTCCGTCTTCTGCCACCGTGGTGCTTTCCAAAGGCCTTACTTCTCCCAAAGGTGCTTCTCCAAAATTATATACATTTCGACCCCCTAGATATGCGAAATGTGAGAGGCGCAGTCCATAATTCATCTGTAGCTTATTGAAGAGTGTGATCTCATTCTCCACAAATACATTCGATTCCAGTGAGAACTGCTCGGAGGTACTGATGTCGGTAACTTCGCTGTTGCTTACAGAGATAGCATTCGCAGGTTCGAATATGTAATAAATCGTCTGACCTCCAAAACGCAATATATTTTGTGGCCTGATAAACCATGAAAATTCAGGTTTGATACTGTAATTTTTGATGTTTGCAGTCCAGTCAAATGTATCTTCTGAAGTATCTCCAAAGTTGATTTGGTAGTCATAGTTACTGAAATATGTAGTCAGGTTAGCGAACAATTTGTCGCTGAAAAGGTGATTCCATCGAAAGGTTCCGGTTTGGTTTCCCCAGCTAAATCCGGCAGACTCTCCAAAACCGAAATTATCCCGACCGAAGTATCCAGACAAAAAGATTTGATCCTTATCACTGAATTTGTAATTGGTTTTGAGCGTCAAGTCATAAAAGTTTAATTCCGTATCTCCGGCATCATCACTCAAGAAGGGGGCAGCTAATACATCGATGTAAGATCTACGACCGGCCACAATGAAGGAAGACTTGTCTTTTATAATTGGCGCCTCGACCGAAAGCCTGCTGAATATCGTGCCAATACCTCCGTTTACTTCCAATTCTTTATTATTTCCTTCTTTCATCCGAACGTCGAGAATGGAGGATAATCTTCCTCCAAATCGGGCCGGTATCCCTCCTTTATACAGTTTTACATCCTTGACAGCATCGGGATTGAACACCGAAAAGAAACCAAATAAATGGGAAGAATTGTAAACCGGGGCCTCATCTAGAAGTACCAAGTTTTGATCGATACTGCCACCGCGCACGTTAAATCCAGCAGCACCTTCACCTACAGAAGTTACTCCCGGAAGCAATTGTATACCTCTTAAAATTTCGGTTTCTCCCAGCAGTGTTGGCAGTTTTTCGAGAGTTTTGATGTCGAGTTTGTTGACACTCATTTCCAAACTTCTAACATTTCTATCCACTTCCTCCGCCGTCACGACTACTTCATCGAGGGTGTTGGCATCCGGCGCCATTTCAATGTTTATGGTTCGATTTTGGGTTAGGGTGATGGCTTGGATATTGTCTTTATATCCCAGATATGTGCCGTATAAGGTATAATTGCCTTCTTCCACCGTAATGGAATAAAATCCATATTCATTAGACACGGTACTGGCTCCATTTTCGGCCAAGTAGATAAACGATCCGATCAATGTTTCCCCATTTTCAGCATCGCGAATATAACCTGAGATGGTATACTCTTGAGCTTGTAAAAATGAAATGGAAAAGAGAAACACAACCAACAGTTGAGAGTAATTGTAGCTTTTCAATTTTATGATTTTGGTAAAACAATAATAGTCTAACGCTCGAACTCGAAAAAGGGTAACAATTAGACGTATTATTTTATTCTTTTTTCGATTGAATTGCACATTTCCTGGGTTGAACTGGAAATATTAGCAGTTGAACCTCCTACCTGCTTTCCGTAAAAAGGGTTGCCACGGTAACGAATTAAAAACATGGTAAGGTTGCTTGGGTGACGAATACTTTTCTTTTTAATAAAAGAGTGCAACATTAGAACGGATCTAAACATTATAGCTTCATTCAATAAGTATATTTGCAAAATGAAATCACTTTATTTTTTAGTCGTCTTCTTATTCATTCAAAGCTTGTCTGCTCAGCAGGAGGCCTTGACCTCTTTTGAGAACAAAACCGATGCACTATTAAGTCAATTTGTAATCAAAGGATATGTAGATTATGGCGCGATTCAGAAATCGGATGATTTGCTCAACGAATTGGTTTCGGATTTGGCCAACATTGACAATAGTAGCTTCAATGCCCCGCAAGAGCAGTCTTTTTATATCAATGCCTACAATGTATTGGTAATTGATCAAGTGGTAAGAAGTTACCCGGTTAGTTCTGTGAAGGAAATAGCAGGTTTTTTCAATCGGACGAAACACACTGTTGGAGGGAAGAAATTGACTTTAGATGAAATAGAAAAAGATATTTTAATTAAGAAGTTTGCAGATAGTCGTTTTCACTTTGTCCTGGTGTGTGGTGCAAAAGATTGTCCCAAAATATGGAATCGTGCGTATCGATCTGAGAATTTGGAAGAGCAATTGGTAGCTCAATCGCAAAAGGCATTGAATGATCCTGAGTTTTTGAAAGTATCTTCAGATAAAGTTGGATTGTCAGAGATATTTCGATGGAATCGTTTTGAATTTGGAGGTAGGAAAGATGTTATCAATTTCATCAATCAATTTCGAGAAGAGCCCATAGATCCCGAAATAAACTCATTCTATTATACCTATGATTGGACATTAAACGATACAAAATTTGAAAGTAATTCTTCGTATTCTTCTGCCAATAACTCATTTCGGTATGTGACGTCTGCAGCCATTCCGAAGGGTGGAATTGAATTAAAGATATTCAACAATCTTTACAGCCAGGTTACGAATCCTCCGGATGAACCTCAATTCAGATCTACATTCCTAACCACAAGATTAAGCTTTTTGTATGGTCAGAGCAATAGATTTAATGTCGGTTTCGTAACGCAGTACAGGCGAGTATTAAATTCAACGGGTGAGAGTTCTCCATTTGACGTATTCCAATCGTTGGAGGGGTTGAATGGAAGGCAAGGCGTGACTGCTTTTGGACCTCAAATCCGTTGGGCACCGGTAAAAGGATGGACAAATTTTTCAGTTCAAAGTTCTTTGACATTTCCAATTGGGAATGAATTGTCTGGCGGATCAGACACTCCATTTTTAGATTGGTCGGGTCCCGTATTTTGGACACAATTTTTTAATGACAAATCCATTGGTGATAAGTTTTCATTGTTTACGGAGATTGATCTATTGGTGGAAGACATTGGTGGTTCGGGTCGGTCCAATCGTGTTTCAACACCAATGACCGTTATCTTTAGTTGGTTTCCGCAAAAGAATTTTACAGTCTACGGCTTGGTCAATTATTCTCCTTTTTTTGTGCAGCCGTATGATTACTTTCGGCAATTTGGTATGGGCATGAAATATCAGATTACTAGAGATTTTGAAGTAGAGTTATTGTTTACCGATTTTTCAAATAAATATCTAAGTTCTAATTTTGGGCAGGCAGCTACGTATAATTTTGGGTTTAGGTACTCTAGATAGTAAAATAAGAGTATTGGTTTGCAAAAAAATAGATTGATTTCCAGAGTATCCGTGAATTATTTCTTTAACAACCATTTAACCTAAAAATCGGTTACTATCATTAGGAATGACGAGTCACATTAGTACATTCGCAAATCAAACAATGAAAAGATGCAAAAATCAATATCTGTTGTATTTTTTACACTACTAATTTTTCTTGGATTTTCACAAGCGATTGCTGCACAAGAAAAAAGTGATCCTGCCGCAAAAAAAATTCTTGATAAGCTCAAAGCCGAATACGATACGTACAACTCATTAGAAGTAGATTTTGAATTGTTGCTGGAATTGCCACAGCAAGAAGCCGAAGAGCAAAATGGTAAGGTGATTCAACAAGGGGATAATTATAAGTTGGAATTGGATGATCGGGCAATTTATTCTAATGGAGAATACGTGTGGTTACACATCAAGAAAAACAATGAAGTGCAAATCAATGATGCTGAGATGGACGATGAGTCGGCCATGATGTCGCCCAAGGATATGCTCCAACTTTATGAATCAGGTGAATTCTTTTATGCCATTACCGCTGAGCCACTTTTAGATGGCAAAAAAGTAACTCAAATCGAGTTCAAACCAATGGATAGAGATAGTGAGTTTTCAAAGATGGCGCTTTATGTTGATAAGAAATCGGATAAAATGGCCCAAATGAAGGTGTTTTCGAAAGATGGAGGCCGATATACCCTAAAAATTAACGATATTACTGCGAATAAGAAATATGAACCGGGCATGTTTGTTTTTGATGAAAGCAAATTTCCGGGGGTACACGTCGAAGATCTGAGAATTGATTAGTAGAACCATTAATTTCTCAGTTTACCAACCGTAGCGATTCTTAATATAGTTAGGAATCGCTTTTTTTTAAAGGCTAAGCTATGATTCCATTAAGTGTGATTGGATATGATATTCCACCTCCTCCCTATGATGACGTGTCATTGTACTTGTTTTTGATACTTATCGTATTGCCTTTTTTGTTTTATGCTTATCGGTCTAAAAATAAGTTCAGTACTTCAAATATCCTTGTGAATAGAGGCACGCAGCCATTTGTGGATAATGATGTATTAGGCCAAGTAAAAACACGAATTGCGGAAATTAAAGAAGGGGAGAAAGCGATACTCTTTAAACCTCTTCCTAAAGGGCAATGGATGAAGACGGTATTATATTTATTCGTTTTTTACATTTTGATCCTTGTTTTTGTAGGCCTGACTTCTCTTTAGACATACTCTTAGGAAATACAGAAATTGATTAGTTTTCGATGCATTTTTTTACATAACATAACTTCTAATTGTATAATAATTTTTCTAGTTAAAACTCTATCCTGTAATTCAAATTAGGAATGATACCGCCTTGAAAAGAAGTATCGTATGTACCAGAAAAAAAATTTGGAAATATGTTGGCAATATTTTTACGATTTGTCAAATTTTGTAATTCTAAAGAAATGGAATGTGTGGAAGAGCTTTTATTGATGCGGTAATTAAGTGAAAAATCGAAGCGATAATAGGAGGGCATTTGCAATTTATAAAATCCATTTTCAGTGAGGCTGAAAGTGTCGAAGTCCCATTCCGAATATCGATTTCCACCATAGTATAATATTTTTCCATTGATTGTGAATGCATTTTTCTTGCTCTTTCCAACCATAAATTCTTTTCCTGCCAAAAGTGTAAGATTGAATCTTGAATTATAGCGTGTATTAAATTTTTTGCCATCGGTACCGCTAAACGAACTGTCAAACAAAGAGCCTGTGAGTAGATAGTACAAGCCATCGCTGAAGAATCGTTCTAACGTGAGGTCGATTCCGATATTCCTTCCATCGCCAGTTCCAGTCAAGGTATTGCTATTGTACAATACATCGTACACATTTTCGGCATTAAGGATTGATCCGGCAACAAATGAGGTATCCGTAGGCACATCAAATAAGTTTTGGTAGTAGGCTTCAATTTTGATTCGAATGTTGTCGGTGATGCTGCGATCATATCCTATGACAAAATGCGCAGATCTAGTCAAGCCTAGATCCAAATTTGGTTGGAAGGCAGAACCATCTTCGTTGAATCGTACGACGGTGTAGTTGATTAGATGCTCTGCCTGACTGTGCAAACCAGCACTAAAGGCAACCGATTGCCGGGGACTGAATCTCCATCGAACACCGAGTCGTGGTTCTACAGCTGATGAATTGGAGAGCCGGAAATGAGTAAAGTGTATGCCTGAATTAATCGTTATTTTTTCTGTTGGCCTGAATTTGTGCATAATAAACGACTGATACATTTGAGTGCTTCCCTCCGCATCTATTCCTATAATTCGTGGCGAGTATTCAAATTGAAAGCCACCAATACGAGATATCTCACGATCCGTATTTAAAAAGTTGTAGCTCATATGGCTAAATACGAATCCACCTCTAAAACTGTGCCTTGCGTTGGACTTATGGTTTAAGGTAACACTTGCGCGTAAGACGCGATCTTCCATATCTTCCGTTTCATCATCAACCAATTCAAAATTTCTATTAATATCGATGAATTCGTCCATGTTTTCGTACCGATCCAGCGAGCCAGCAACAACGGTTTTGATGTATGTTTTTTGATTGGGAAAGAGAAATCTATGCGTCAATCCTGTCAATGCATACGTATTCTTCTCACGATATCCAAATAGGTTGCTGTTATTTTGCCACTGGAGGGTATCAGTTACACGATCTTCAGAAGATTGAGATAAGCCACCCAAACCAAAGATCGAGAAAACACCTGCTTTTTTGGTAGGTAAATTAATTTTAAACGATAAATCTTGAAAATTGATTTGAGCATCACCAAAATCGAGATCCGTAACGCGTTGTAATAATCCAAGGGCAGAATATCGATAATTGACCAAGTATGAAGCTTTTGAAGAATTGCTGAATGGACCTTCCATGCTTGCTTCCAAGCCAATTACTCCAAGCTGAAAGCTATTTTCTCTTTTTTGATTATTACCAGTCCTAAAATTTAAATCAAATGCACCGGCAAGTGCATTACCTATATCGGCAGGAAAAGCACCAGTATAGAAATCAGAATCTGCCAGAATACTGCTGCTCAACATACTTATACCTCCTCCGGAACTTCCTTTTGTAGAATAGTGATTCGGACCTGGAATTTGGATTCCTTCCAATCTCCATTGCACGTAGGAAGGTGAATTGCCGCGGATTATAATTTCGTTTGACAAATCATCACCTGATGAAGATACACCGGCATAATTTTGCGCCATTCTTGCGGGATCTGATAAAGAAGCGGCATACCGTTGTGTTTCTTCAACTGAAAAAGAGCGCCCGGAAAGCGTCGTCATTTCATTGAGTGTTTCGTGCTTGTTGGATTTAGCCGTAACCACTACTTCATTTAAGGATATGAGTGATTCTTGCATCTCGATCGTTAGAACTAGTTCTTTACCTGATCCTACAATCAAATTGGGTAATATAACAGGTTCATATCCCAGATAATTGATTCGTATTCCTCTTCTTCCCACAGGTACATTTTCGAGAATGAAGTCACCATCAAAATCCGTTGTTACCCCAGGTAATCCTGATGGATTAAGCAATTCTACAGTTGCTCCAATTAGTGGAACTTTTGAATCTTGGTCGATGACCTTACCTCGAATGGATTGATTCGGTTTTTGGCAAAAAGATGATACGAAAAATAGAAGAAGGAAAATAAGAACGAATAGTTTTTTCATTGATGAAAATAAGTTTTATAAGTTACTTTATTATACGAATACAAATAATGTTTTGTATACTTCTGAGGTGAATAAAATAATCTGTAAAGTCCTGACATTGTCTTCAGCTATATGCCCTAATATTTGTTTTAATCCATATCTTAGCTTTGAAAATAAAATGAGTCATTCCAATACTAAATAACAACAAATGGGAAATCACAAATATGACATAGATAGCTACGATTATTCAATTGAGCTACAACCTACGGATGAAGGACTTAGAAGCAAAACTTTTGCGACAGTGTCTTTATTTTCGGAGGGGAGAAATGTAGCGGATCTTAATTTTCTTAACCCTGGATTTGCACCTGAACGCAAATACTTTGCAGGGCATCAATTGAATATTGATCTGGCATACGAAAAACTTGCGCCCACTATTGATATGTTAAGGCATGAAAAGCCTTTGCGTCTTCTGGTATGGCACAGCGGTACGCATGAGGAGCCGACACATATTGAAGCAAGGCTGGATAAAGGAGATCTGGATAAAGTAGGGCAGAGATAGAAATCGTAGTGAATTACGAATTCAAAATAAACAGATTATAAAATTTAAGGCCAAATCACACGATTTGGCCCTTTTTAATTAAAAATCATATGGATATACTGGTAATTGGTGGAACTGGGACCATTGGAAAAGTGGTAGTTGATCATTTTAAAAAGAAGCATAGAGTATTAGTAGCAGGAAGAAGCAGTGGAGATTTTCTTGTAGATATTGCCGACTCCAAATCAATTGAAGCCCTTTTTGATAAAATCGATAATATCGATGCCATCGTAAATATTGCAGGTGAAGCCAAATGGGATTGGTTTGATAATCTTAAGGAGGAAGATTATTACATAGGATTAAAAAGTAAATTGATGGGGCAAGTCAATGTGACTAGAATCGGAAGTAAGAAATTAAGACCGAATGGCTCAATTACACTATCTACCGGAATACTTGCCGATCATCCTGTTCGAATGACCGCAAGTGCTGCTATGGTAAATGGTGGAATTCACAGCTTTGTCAAGGCGGTTGCATTAGAATTGGATAGAGGTTTAAGAATCAATGTTGTATCATCCGGACTTGTGGAGGACGCTGTTGAAAAATATCAGGATTATTTCCCTGGGCACAACGCCATTCCTATGAAAAAGATGGTAAATGGGTATGTGAAAAGTGTTGAAGGGGCTGAAACGGGGAAGATTATTCGGATTTATGATTGATTATTGAATTGGCGTTTTATTCTTGAGTTTGACACTTAGATTGGATTTGCAAAGCTAAAAGCACTGCAAAATGGAGATTGTTAGTCGCCATATCAAAAATCTGTAGTGCGCCAATAGTTATCCCCTTTGGTTATTCGGTGTTATTTGTGATCTATATTGGTAGTATGCCTTTTTAAGAATCGAAAAGAAATCTTCGGGTACCTACCCATGAATACTGGAAAGCCAGAGAACCAAGGATGGGAAACCTGCTCATCGAATACTCTACAGTTTAGGAAGGTCGAGGATTATATACCCCAACAGCTTCGGCGTATGGGGATAAAGTTATATGAGCTGGACGGTGGAGAAGTAAAATCATTATTGAAAAAGGCGACCTTGTGGAATTGTGACGCTGCAACTATGGTTACCAACAAGTCTATGGAAGAGCTCTGGACCACCATGGTTTCAAGGAAGTCTTTGGTAGACTTAAACGCGCTCAAAATCAAAGACTTACCTCTGATAATGCCGTTAGATGATTTCACAGAGTAAGGCAATTCCACATACCTTCCAACGGAATTAACCGAAATGTAGTGAGCCGATTGAAAAGTACTATTTCTGATTATCAGTTAGTTATCTCCATTTGGTGTCAAACTCAAAGGTCCATCTATAATCATGTACTTCTATTCATCCTGAATGATTACCCATGATGAGAGCAAAAGTTTTATTTTTTGTTATTACAACTTTCTTTATTCCAATATGGTTACAGTCAAATGCCATTGAAAGAGTTCAAGGATGAATTATTTGCGATTGATGATCATTCCGAAGGGGATGGAGATGGCAATGTTTGTGAGGCTAAAATTACATAGTCCAACCCTGCCTTTTACGAAGATGATTTCGAATGTGAAATGTCTACAATTAGATGGGGTATAACCGTAAATCTGGATAATGATGGTACTATAGAATTGGAGTAGAAATCTGACTTGCCGATATATGATTGTAAAACCTCAATGTAACACCATAATTTCTTTGTGAAAAGAGGAGTAAATATAGAATGTCAATCTCATATTGGGTAATAAGTTAATTTTGAGTGTTACCTATTCCTTCTTTATCTCAACTAAAATAAATATAAATCAACACCACAATTACACAAACTGCGGCCCCAACTTGTCTGGTATATTTCCAAGGTACGATACTCACCTGTTCAGTATACGTCTGTACAAAGGCTTCTTCTCGCGGACTCATCTTACCAATAACCAACATGATAATCGAGTTAAGTACAAAGAGAATGGCCATCACGTGAAGAAAATGTGGATAGGAGCCACCATTATTTTCGATATAATCTTTTAAAAAGAACTGACTGATAATGTATAGGATCGAACCTGATATTAATCCTATTTTGGCAGCGATGGCAGGCACGTATTTCGTGGTGAATCCGATCACAATTACCGTTAGGATAGGAATCGAATAAATTCCATTTATCTCTTGCAGATAATCAAATATCCCTTTAGATAAATTCAATAAAAATGGTGCAATGATCATTGCGGAGATGGCCAAAATGATCCCAAATATTTTTCCTGATTTGACAACGGTTTTTTCATTTGCTTCTTTGTTGAAATATTCTTTGTAAATATCCAATCCAAAAAGCGTTACCGAACTATTCAAAGCACTATTAAAGGAAGAAAGAATAGCGCCAAAAATTACTGCGGCGAAAAAACCCATCAATGGAGCAGGAAGCACTTCTCGAACCAGATTAGGATATGCTTCATCTCCTTTGCCCAAACTGTCTCCAAACAAATGGAATGCTATAATTCCAGGAAGTACGACAATCAATGGACCTAAGATTTTAATGAAGCTGGCAAGTAGAAGACCTTTTTGCCCTTCCTTCAAATTTACAGCGCCCAAGGCTCTTTGGATAATGGCCTGATTTGTACCCCAATAAAATAATTGCACCAGCATCATTCCAGTAAATATTGTGGCAAATGGAACGGAAGCATCACTTCCTCCAATCGCATTAAACTTTTCAGGATGCTCGGTTGTAAGTTTCGAAATACCTTGCCATATACTACCATTTCCAATTGCCATCAATCCAAAAACAGGAACAAGCAAACCTCCAATTAGAAGGCCTACTGCATTGATTGTATCTGAAACAGCCACTGCTTTCAATCCACCAAAAATTGCATAAATTGAACCTATGGTGCCAATGCTCCATACACAAATCCATATGCAGGCCGTTTTGTTTAAATTGAACATAGCTTCCAATTCGAACATAGAAGTAAAAGCCACTGCACCGGTATACAATACTATAGGAAGTAAAATCACAGCGTATCCTGTTAAAAATAGACCTGATACCAAAGTCTTGGTCATAGTATCATACCGTTCCTCCAAGTATTGTGAAACAGTACTTATACCTCCTTTCAAATATCTAGGAAGTAACCAAATAGCTGTAACCACCATAGCAAGTGCCGCTAATGTTTCCCATACCATAACTAAAATACCTTCTTTGTAAGATGCTCCATTAAGACCCACAATCTGCTCCGTAGATAAATTCGTCAATAATAAAGATCCGGCAATAACGACTGCACCCAAACTTCTTCCACCCAAAAAATACCCATCGGAACTGGACTCATCGGTAGATCGAGTAGCGTAATAGGCGATAAAAGCCACTAACAATGTAAATGCAGCAAAGGAGACTATACCAATCATGTTCTAACTTATTGTATTCTGTACGTTAAGTCCAAGGTATTAAAATGTATTTAGTGTAAGAAAAAATTGAAGAGAATTGTGTTTTTATGATGTTGACGGAATAACCACAAAGCGCACAGTGAGGCACGAAGACTTCTCTATATTTAATTATCAATTATTCATTATCAATTTTCAATTGTCAAATACAAATCACACTTGAGAGTGACATCCAACCATTTTATTCTATTGACTTTTGATCATCAGAAAATAAGTAAAGAAATCTTGGAATACTATGAAAAATCTCTATTTCCTTATCGTCCTCAGCGTACTAAGCCTTAATGTACTAGCGAATAATGTTCAAATCTCCAATCTTACAAAATCAGGAAGTAACATATCATTTGATCTTTCGTGGGAAAACAGTTGGTACGTGGGCTATTCGTATCATGACGCGGTCTGGATTTTTTTTAAACAGGCTCCAAATGGCGGACCCGCCTGGCAGCACGCCAATGTCACCTCTGCTACCGTTGATAGTGGCTTTTCAGTAGAATTACCTTCGGATGAAGTCGGTTTTTTTGTGCGCAGAGCTTCGACAGGGAATGGTACAGCTACTACATCAGTTACAGCAACGGTAACGGGTTTGATTGGGGCATTTCAAGATATCAAGGCATTTGGTGTGGAAATGGTTTTTGTGCCGGCAGGGAGTTTTTATGCAGGAGATGGTGCAAGCAATGGAAGAATAGGTAGGGGGGATGATATTGATGAACCTGTGAATATTACTTCGAGCGGAGCATTGACGTGTGGGGCGACCTCTTCTGATATTGGTTATGCTGCAGGTTCTTGCTTTGACCTTCCCACAGCATATCCCAAAGGATTTAGTTCGTTTTACTGCATGAAGTATGTAATTACTCAACAACAGTATGTTGATTTCTTAAATTGCCTGGGCAGAACTCAACAGGAAAATAGGGTCAATGCCGATGTTACTGGACAAACAGTTACCAATGTATTTGTACTTGCGGATGAAGTCAATCCATTTAGAGGAAATGTGGTGCGCTGTGATGAAACGATTGGATATGGACGTATCAATTTTTATTGTGATGCAAATAATAATGGAACTCCAAATGAAGCGGATGATGGATTGTCGAGAGCTTGTAATTTTATAAAGGTGACCGATTGGAGCGCTTATTTGGATTGGAGTGGTTTAAGGCCGTATACATTTCTAGAACTGGAAAAAGCATCGAGAGGACCGCTGATGCCTGTAGCACACGAATTTTCTTGGGGATCGAGCTTATATACCAACAATGGAAGCTTGGTTAATGCTGGTCTTGATAATGAAGCCTGGTCGAATTCTGGTATTGAAGGTGGAATTTCTACCTATTCGGATGATGTCATAAGAGTCGGAGCCAATGCACCAGCCACAGGAGCGACACGCGAGCTTTCCAATGCCTCATTTTACGGAATTATTGATATCGCAAATAATCCGGGTGAGTTTTATGTCGACAAAGAAGAAACAAATTTTATTGCCGAAGAAGGAGACGGAACATTATCAAATGTGGGGGCGGCTAATGTAACCACTTGGCCGGCATTTGACGCTACACTAACTAATGCTGCTAAACTTACCCTGTCAACATATGGTATTTCTAATATGCAATTGGGCATTATTGGAGCATCTTCAGGTTGTGGAGGTAGAGGTGTTCGCTCAAATTTTTAAGGATTCGTTATGTTGATCTGTATAAGATGTTCGATTTTGTTAATGTTGGTGACTTGTACTTTTGAAGTTACTTGCCAACCACCGGATTATATCTATGAAGGTGGTATAGGTGGAGGATATACGAGTGTGGTTTTTTCTGATGGCAACTACTATTTCTACGAAGGGGCCAATGGTGGCGGTTTTGCATCTAGTTTGATAAATGGAACGAATGTATATCTCTACCGAGGGGGTAACAATGATGGGTTTACCTCAACCCAAATGAACGCTGTGAATGTCTACCTTTTTAGAGGTGGCAACTCGGATGGATTTATATCAGAGCTCTATGCTTCGGAGAATCTGTACTTATATCACGGCGGCGAAAATGACGGATATACAACGAACGCAGATAGTTATGAGGGAGTCAACTTTTATGAAGGAGATGTTGGTCAAGGGTACGTTATGACTATTAAGTGTGCGGATTTTATATGGACGGGAACGGTTGGAACAGGTTGGGGTGTGGAAGAGAATTGGAATTATAATCTAGTGCCTGATATCAATCGACCGGTGATTATCCCTTCCGGAGCACCCAATTATCCAAATGTCAATGAAGGAATATTGTCCATTGGTAAAAATCCAAATTCAGGTGAATTTGTTTGCAAAAGCATCTGGGTACAAAGCGGTGGTGAGCTTTTTACTCGGATAAATAATTTTGTTGAAAATTATGGTGAAATTTTGATCGATGGGAATATGCGCGTTCGAAATTCTGCGCCAAACGCCATTCAAAATATAGACGGTGGAAAAATAACGATTGGCAATGGTGGTGCATTGGTAATCAAACCTTAATTCTTTTGTGAACCACGGAGAGTGAGAGAGCATTCACTTTTTTACCATCAAAGCATCCTTTGAAGTGGATCTTTCTTGCTGTCGTGGTTATAATCACTTCTAAAGTAAAACTTAATTCGCATTTGTTTTTTCAACCAAAAAATGATAACCTACTCCTTTGAGCGTCATGATCTTAATCGATTGATCATCAGAAAGATAGCTTCTTAGTTTTCGAATATACACATCCAGATTACGACTGTTGAAGTAAGAGTCGTCATTCCATACTTTGAGTAAGATTTCTTTTCGTTCTAGTGTGGCGTTCATTTTTTCGCAAAGGAGTTGCAGGATTTGACTTTCCTTGTGCGAGAGTGTTTTAGTAAAATTATCAGAGGTGAGTTGATGTTTGATAGGGTAGAAGGTAAACGAATTTCCAATTTGGATTTCGTTTTTATCTTCTTTCTTGGCTCCACCTCCTTTTGAAAGTTTCATTAGATTTTCAATACGGACTTGTAACTCTTCCATGCTGAATGGCTTCTTTACGTAATCATTGCCACCTACTTGAAAACCTTCAACCAAGTCTTGGGTCTGACTTTTAGCGGTAAGGAATATAATCGGTACATGTCCATCTATTTGTCGAATCTCTTTTGCGAGATCGTATCCGTTTTTGTAGGGAAGCATAATGTCCAGGATGCAAATGTCTGGTCTCGCTCCAATAAACGTTTTTTCTACATTTTTTCCATCAGGCAGATAGACTACCTCATGACCTATCCGTTCGAGACTCTCTTTTACGATTTTGGCCAGAAAAGCTTCATCTTCGACATACAAAATCTTATACATCAGAATTAGATTTTGGCAGTGAGATAATGAATGTAGTTCCTTGATTTTCCTTACTCTTCACGTCGATTTTCCCACCGTGTCCCTCGATTACATTTTGTGCATAGTTTAATCCCAGTCCATGTCCCTTTACATCGTGTGTGTCATTGGTGGGCACGCGGAAGAATCGATCAAAGATTTTATCCTGATATTCTTTAGGGATTCCGAGACCGTTGTCCTTGATGGTTATTAAATAATTTGAAGTTGCTTCTTCCAGAGTAATTTCAATTTCGGGCTTTTCCTGACAGTATTTTATGGCATTATCTATCATATTGTGAATAACATTAGAAAGATGAACTTCATCTCCTTTTACCATTGAGTTATGGGTATGATTTGAAAAATTCAACGTCCCGCCCGCACTTTGCAAGGGAAATTGAACCGCATGGATATTATCGTTAATTATTTTTTCGAGAATGACATTTTCAAGACTCATCGGTGCTTTAGTGGCATCAAATGCTGCTATAGTTAATACTTTGTCGACCAGAATGGAAAGTCTGTTGATCTCACTTCTAGACATTTCCAGATATTCTTTGGTCTTTTCCTGTTCTTGTGAAAGATCGAAATTAGAAATGGCTTCCAGCGCTACTCCTACAGTAGCGATGGGTGTTTTCAGCTCGTGCGTCATGTTATTGATAAATTCATTTTTAACCAAAACAAGACGATTTTGTCGGGTCCAATTTCGGATCAAAGTCCAAAATGCCAGCGTAATGATTCCCAGTAGCAGCAGGCTAAAAAGAAGTGTGGGTAACATCTTTTTTAAAATGTAAATGGTATACTGCTGCAAATCAATGCTCCAATCTTTGATTGCAAGTCCACTGGCTGTGTACGTTACCTTCATCCCTTTTAATGCTTGATTGGGTCTGGAGATGACTTCGAATGTATTGGGCAAATGGTTTTCTTCCAGCTTGGTTTTAAAAAGCGCATACGTTTTGTCTACACTTGTATGTCGTCTATCTTCTCCAAAGTCAAAAAACCTGGGAGAATTGGAAATAGAATCGGCATTTGTAGCCAATAACTCAAGTCTGACCGGGAAGGAATCTTCTGATTCAATCATGGTCATCGTGCGGCTGGAGTCTTTGTTCCATTGATATCTATAACCAGAAGGTCCATTGTCGTTATTAATTTCTATTCCTTTTATATCAAAAATGGGTTTGGGAGTTTCTTGATTTGCCTCTACTTCCTTGGTTCTGGTGGTGGATTTAAATTTAGATGTAGTAATAAACGCAAACTCACCATTTTGGTAACACGTGTCATTCTCGAAAGCGGATATTAAAGTGGTGTCAATTTCTAATCCTATGATGATTGCCGAATCTTTTTTCAGAGGATTTAATTCCTGGTTTGTGGCAAGTTCATTATGAAAATCGATGTGCGATGATGGTATAGTTTTACCGGTTTCTACAAATAGAGCTATTGAATCAAGATTGGTGTCTACAGCGTTACTAAATTCGATTTGTGAAGCATTAATTTCTCTATCTGAATGAAAAAATATAGATATAGAGTCAAGAATGTCCTTTCCATCTTTGACACCCGATAAATGCGTTTTTATAAAATAGACAAGTTCTGAATCCTTGATTTCTGTATAGGCCAATTGCAATTGAATCTGAACATCATCGGCCAGCTTGTTTTTCTCTCTGGAATAAGAGGACACATTCCAATATCCCACAAACAGGAATAAAAGGATCATACTGGCGACAACCAATATCCAGGACGCTCTGTCTTTTGCTTTTGATGTCATATCTCTAAGATCTGATGTAAAGATATACTAAGAAAGATGCCTTTGTTCTTTTCATTAACCTTAATTAACCTTTCTTCAACTTTAATTAACCTGAGCTCTGGCGATTCTCCCATAGGTTTGTGATGTATTCAACAAATGAATCGAACTTAATTAATAAAATAAAAATTGTCGAACATGAAATCATTGAAATCTTTATTAGTACTGATCATCGCTCTTGGTCTAACCATGGCAACATTACAAGCGCAAAAATCGGGTGAAATCCTATACGAGGAAACCATGAAATTGGATATCCAAACGGATGATGCACCTGGCGGAGTTGATCTTACCGGAATGCTTCCCGCAAGCCGAAGTGTAACCAAAAAACTTACATTCAATGAAAATGAATCCGTTTATGAGGATAGTGGAGATGGTCCGGAGGATACAGAATTCAGTTCCGATGATGGAAGTATTGAAATCAAGATAATGGCTAGTGATATAGAAAGTATTCTGTATACGAATTACGATAATGAAGAATCATTAGATCAGCAGGGATTCATGGATAGAGCTTTTATAATATCCAAACCCGTTACAAAACTGAAATGGAAAATAACTCCGGAAAAAGTAAAGTATCTGGATTATGAATGTATGAAAGCGACAACGACCGATGAGGAAGGAAGAGAAATTGTGGCTTGGTTTGCTCCTGCGATTCCGGTCAATGCCGGACCTTCGGGCTATGGTCAATTACCCGGAGCTATTTTGATGCTTTCCAGAGACGATCAGAAGCTTGAGATTAAAGCTACACGCATTGAATTAAAGGAAGTAGACACTATCAAAAAACCCAACGACGGTAAAAAGGTGACTATGGAAGAGTACGATAAAATCGTAGAAGAAAAAATGAAAGAGATGGAGAAAGAGTATGGAGGCAGATCGCTTATGATACGTGGGTGAATTTAATTGACAATTGACAATTGATAATTGATAATGGACAGTTGATAATTGACAATTGATAATGAATACGTCGTTGTGAAGTCCTTGTGCTGCCTTTGTGTCTTTGTGGTTGAATAAGCAAGGGCAGACTTTGACTTAATCCCTTTTGCTTTCAAAATTCTATAACAATCAAAACATGAATAAGATTATAACTTTCGTGCTATTTATTACTTTTTCACTTTCTGCTGCGGCTCAGGACTATTCGTTGAGTGGTACTGTGAAGGATGAAGAAAATACTCCTTTACTCGGTGCCACTGTAGTTGTTCTGGATGCGGTGGATTCAACTATGATGGCCTTTGGAATCACTGATGAAACCGGTAAATTTTTAGTGTATGACGTGCCTGCTGGAGATCGAATTTTACAAGTGAGCTACACAGGATATTCGGATCATAGTCAGATGATTAATGTATCTGGTGAGCAAAAAGAAATACAGATCGGAGAAATCGTCTTAAGTGTTTCGTCGGCAATTTTGGAAGAAGTTAGCATTAAGGCCGAACACATTCCAATGGGCATTCTGGGAGATACAATCAATTACAATGCTGCGGCATTCCAAACTCGCCCGGGAGCAAGTGTGGAAGATTTACTCAAGAAATTGCCTGGGATCGAAGTGGCGCGGGATGGTAGTCTTAAAGCACAAGGTAAGGATGTGGAAAATGTTTTGGTGGATGGAAAAGAGTTTTTTAGTGGAGACCCTACGATAGCTACTAAAAATCTGGAAGCAGAAGCGGTGGACAAAGTTCAGGTTTATGATAAAAAGTCTGAGGAAGCAGAATTTACAGGTATAGACGATGGTCAGGAAGAAAAGACGATCAATTTGAAATTGAAAGATGGCTATAAAAATGGCGGTTTCGGCAAAGCTTCGATTGATGCAGGCACTGAGGATACTCGGCAAGCTAAGCTAAATTATAATCGGTTTAGTCCCTCGGTGCAGGCATCGGTCATTGGCAATACTAATAATATAAATCGTCAGGCTTTTAGTTTCAATGAGTATGTGGATTTTATGGGAGGTTTTCAGAATGTGTTGGCCGCAGGTGGATTGAATGAGTACGGAGTAAATGTAGGTTCACCACAGGCATCACAAGGAATTATAGATCAGAAATCTATCGGAAGCAACTTAAATGTGGATTTTTCCAAAGGGCTCAAGCTGAATGCAAATTATCTATTTGGTCAAAATGATACAGATCTGGAGCAATTTGGATCTACCCAAAACTTTGCGGACAATAAGGCATTCTCAACTATAGACACTTCGCTTTCCACCAATAGAACGACCAATCACAGATTGAATACCATATTAAAATACAATCCAAACCCATTGAACAACTTCACTCTGAATACACGATTTTATCGGATTGGGACCAGTGATATAAGTTCTTCCTCTGCGGATTTTTTAGTAGACGGAACCAACCAATCAATGACTTCCAGTGCGACGAATACCGCCACAACGGCATACAATCTTAATACTTCTTTACTGTATAAAAAGAAGTTTCGCAAGAAGGGACGAAACTGGATTACAAGAGCAAGTTACGAACATTCGGATAGAGAGGAGGAGACGGATATCAATAATACTTTTCTTACAGATACGGAGGAAGAATTGATCAAACAATTTCAGTCATTTACCAATCGAAGAAATACAAGGAATGGTAATACAAAGTATACCGAGCCCATTGGTAAGAAGGTGTATTTGAGTATGAACTATACGTTTAATCAAGAAATGCAAACGCCCATCCGGGATTATTTCAATCGGATAGAAAATCAATTGGTTTTGGACAATGATATCAGCAGCACTTTCGAGAGTCGGTGGATGTTTCATGATGTAGGTTTTTCCCTGAAAAGAAATCGAAAAAAGCTGAACCTAACTATGGCTTTGAATTACCGGAATGCTGGACTTCGGGCATGGGAGAATGGGTTGCAGGTGAATGACAACGAAGATTACCAATATTTCTTGCCTTCTTTGAGCGCTAGTTACAAAATGAAAAGCTCGAAAACGATTGAATTTGGTTATTCCAGTTCGGTGAATGCACCGCAATTGTCGCAAATGGTTACGCAAATCAATAACCTGAACCCTAATTTCTTGATCCTTGGAAATCCTAACCTTTCACCTGAATACATACATAGGTATAGTTTGAATTACTCTGCTTTTGATCAGTTTAATTTCTCGAATCAATTCGCGAACCTATCCGTTACGTATTCACCCAATCGGATCGTGAATTCCAGAAACTTAAGATCGGATTTGGTTACGGAAGTCATTCCGGTGAATGCAGGGAATCATATGGCTGCTCGGTTATATTTCAGTCACCAGAGTCCTATCAGAAAATTAAAAATTAAATACAGCATAAGTACTTCCATGATGTATTCTCGCTACAATACATTCGTTAATGACTTGGAAAATAATGTCAATAATGCCAATGCAAATGTCAACTTTAGCATCGAAAACAGAAATAAAGATGTCGTAGATATCGCTGGAGGATTACGATTGGACGCAAGCGCATTCAGCAACTCATTCAATTCGAATTTTGATGAGCCGTTTGTGAATTATAGTTGGTATTTGGATGGATTTGTGATTCTTGGGAAAGGGTTCAATTTAGGGGCTACGTATGATTACCGTACGTTCAACAATGCTTTTTTTCAAGGAGAGCAGGTAGCTCATTTGCTTGGTGCGACGTTTAGCAAATCATTCCTCAATGATAAACTTACGCTTACCATTACTGCCCATGATTTATTGAATCAAAACATAGGGATTGATCGAAGCGGTACTATAAATTCGTTGAGCGATTCTCGGTATAATACGCTTGGCAGGTATGTGATGTTTGGTGCCAGTTACAGAATTGGAATGGTGCGGAAGAGTGGAATTGATTTTAAGGCTTAGCGAAACGAACCTTTAGAGGGCTTCAAGCCCTCTAAAGGTTAATTTCGAATACTG
>JBCCVV010000074.1:0-27277 GCA_039194925.1 Bacteroidota bacterium | reverse complement strand
TTCACGGAGGAGCGCGGAGAAGGCACCGAGTAGCACGGAGATTTTTTGAAAGTTTTGAAAATTCGGAGGGTGTGGAGAGGTTTTGCAGAGCAGGCGGAGGACACGGGGAGTTTCACGGAGGAGCGCGGAGAAGGCACCGAGTAGCACGGAGATTTTTTGAAAGTTTTGAAAATTCGGAGGGTGTGGAGAGGTTTTGCAGAGCAGGCGGAGGACACCGGGAGTTTCACAGGGAAGGCGCGGAGTAGCACAGAGTTTTTTGAGTATTTCGAGAATACTGGAGGCACCGAGATATTTCTCGGAGGAGCGCAGTGAAGGCAAGGAGTTTCAAAGAGGATTTTTTGTGCGACTTTTGTGAAATCATGGTATCCCTTGTGGTTAACAAAATAGACGCTGACGAAACTTTATTTGCGTCTGATATATATTTCTTTTTGAACTACGGCTACGATATTGTGGTCTTTATCTTTTACTTCGGCGGTGAAGTGAAATGTCTTTTTTCCTGCTTGATCTACCTCTTCCTTCATCTCTGCTAGTCGATCATCCGGAATTTCGAATAATGCTTGAACTGTCCCTTTCCCTGGTCTTTTAAATTCGATGGATGCACTTTTGTCCCAGAGGATATAGCTATCACCAAAGTAGGAGTAGGCAGCAAAAACGAAGAAGGGATCGCACATGGCATAAAGCGAACCTCCGAAATGCGTACCGTATACATTTCTGTTGTACCACCTTAGCTTCATTTCTACCAGGTAAGATGTGCCTTTTGAGTTTACCTCTTTCAGACGAATCCCTGCTCCCAGGAAAGGTGGATAGAGGTTTAGCAGTTTTTTGTATTTGAAAAGTTTCTTGACATTGACCATACTTATTCAAATTTGGCAAGGCAAATAACTGAATTTTGTATTAAAATTTCAGTCATTTTTAACCAAATTCAAAGAATAAGACCTACCAGAACATCACTCTGAAAATCAAAAACTAATAAATCCAGTTTAGCTATCGGACGTAAGTGCATTCATAATCGCCATACCATCGGGCGAACCCAACCCCGTACATGCATCCCATCCAGAGCGTGCAGAATAAAGACTGCCGTTAGTACCATTCGTGCCTTTTGTAATATCTCGAAAGCATTTCGTATCTGCCAATTGATATAATTTTTCATTCAAATAGCCCGCTCGCTTTCCCATGTGTTGATTTATCAAAATAATAAGTGCAGCCCATAATGGTGCCACAGCACTTGTTCCACCAACCACGCCGTATTTGCCATTCACATAAACAGCGTACCCCGTATTTGGTGCTGCATTACCCGCTACATCTGGAACACCTCTTCCTTTAAATCCAGGTTTGATACCACTCGGTGGAACAATAGGTACATCCGAATTTGATTGATAGTCGGGCAAAGCAAACAAGGTACTGACTCCTCCTCCAGATGCACCTTCACCCAAAGATAATTCTCCCCAAACGACTTCACTTTCTATAGTGCTTCCTGATGCTTTTAACATTGTACCTCCACAGGCCAGCACATTTGGCAAACTGGCCGGAAAGTTGGGTGCCAGGTAACCTCCTGGCAGGCCATTTGGCGAGCCCTTATCACCCGAGGAGAATAAGAGTGTAATTCCTAAGGAAATCGCATCATTACAAAGCTCCTGGAATTGTTTTGCATACGACGCATTACCCGGAACTTCTGGTCCTCCCCAACTTACGGAAATCACAGAAGGATTATTGGTGGTATCGTGGATGGCCGTTTCCAAAACATCAAGAAACCCTTGTTGTGTAGCACCGGATTTTGAAAAATAAACCACAAATTTCGCCCCGGGACATACAGAACCCGCCACTTCAACATCCAGAGCGACTTCACCATCAGCATCAGCCGGATTGTCTAGTGGTCCGGGATTGTTGGGTCCTACCGCTATTATATTCGGTCTTTTAATCCCTGCAGCATTGAAATAGGTATCAAAATCACTATCTCTATATCCTCCGGAAAGCTCTACAATACCAATCGTTTGGCCCGTTCCATCGTACTGAGTCGGAAAATTATATGCTTCTGCCACTTGCATCGCAGTAAACGATCCGATACGGGTAGGTAAACTATTGGTAGCATTGGCTTCAATTTGTGTAGCATTATGTGCAGATCTTGAAGCAACCTTGCGCGTATCGGTTCCAAGGATACAAGTCACGATTCCCTGTAATGAAGCTGGAATTCGAAAAGGTTGATCGTGATTCATATAATCACCATTTGGGTGAGAAAAATCATGAAGATCCACTCCAAAGGCAGATCGGATTGCCTCAGCGGTGCCGCTCACTAAAACGCGTCGGCGTGCTGGATTAATCTCGGTTACCTTAAGGTCGTGTTCGGACACATACTTTACCACTAGATCCAAGTGAGCCTGATGTGCACTACGAAGTCTTACCAAGTCATCATACGAAAGATGATTTGAGGAATCTAATTTGGCCGCTTTATATGCGTTTTTGCCATTATCTGGAACGTCAAGATAAATGCTCAAATCCAGAATAGTATGAGCCGGACTAGGTCCTAAATGAGTAGAATTTTCCCACGGCTGGGTATGGGAATCATCTAAAATAATTTTTTCCATCATTAGTTGTTTTATAGGGTTATTAAATGAGGCAAAATACGATCCTACCCCATCGTTTGTTTACCAAGTAAGGTAATGAAGAATAAATGATAATTCAAAATTGACAATTTGCTTCACTTTGATAAAATAACGTACTCGCCTGTACCTTTTTTATAGAGCAGAAGGCTACTTACCAACGAGTTTCTTCAATAAGCCAAACCAAAATGTAGAACCAAATGAAAGTGCAAATCCCGTCAAACATACCCCAAAAATTCCCCACATGTAATCTTCTGTTGTCTTCTTTCCTTTACGGAATTGATGAATTCCAATTTTGAGTTCTGAAAGATTATTTTCAAAGTTCTCTGCTTGTTCTTTAGATAATACTTGAGCAACTACATTATCCAAACTTTGTTGTACCTCATCCAGATCAAAACTTTTAACTTCAACGCTATCTTTCAATGCATTCAACTTCGATCTTATTTCCGATTGATTATCATAAAGGTTTTTGGAAATCTGAACCTGCTCTCTTCTTAACTCACCGTCATTTTTTAATGCAGTATAAAAATTTATGGAGTCCAGATTTAACACAAATGCCAAAGCAATGCCGGCCCCCATCAACAAATATTTCATTTTCTTTTTGTACCATTCGCTTACACGAACCATGTAAGAGTCGTACAGGCCTTCGATTTCTTCTTGTACCTTTCCCATGTTAATCCCTTCTTCTTCCGTTGCCTTATTCAAAATAAATTGTAAGGTTTTATCCAGATCACCCGGTAATTTTTCTTTGGCACCTTCCCTCAATTCACCCGTGAACTTCGCTCCGGCCGTATGCGTATCCTTGAAGACTAATTCCATAAATGCCTGAGTGAAAATCTTAGGGTCAATCCATGAAGGAAGCACTTTGTTTTTCTCCATAAATGCACGTACCAACTTGTGGTTGTATAATTCTTCTGCAAGATTTATTTCTGAATTGACCGGATCTTTAAAAAAATTATCCAGGCTCTCTTTTAGAAAATTTCCACGTTTGTTGATAAACTGAGCATATCCTTCTACCAAAGCAGAATTCACAATGCTAAATATTATATATAGACCTACCATGGAGATGGCAACCTCGATAAGAACATTCATGATTTTGTTTTTTAGGGTTGTATAGAATGTTGATTTTACATTCCTAATTTAGAATATTTTGTCAAAAAGAAGTAAGGAATAGGAAGATCTCTTTGAAGAATTCATAAAATATATGCCTTCAGAAGTAACGTAATTGCCATTCCATGATAAATAAACCCTGATCAAATCCCATAGAGTTATTCTTACCTTTTTATATTATTTCAATCTACGCCAGATCGTTTGCCATCAGGATGAAATTCTTCCCAGGAGTGCCAATATTCTACGTAAGCCTGTACAGCTGTCAATTTCTTTCCTATTAATTCGCCTTCCGTACAACTACCTGTCCTATCCCAAGAAGATAAGGTCTGCGTATCTGTAATAAATTGATTCTCAAGATCCATTTTAAAAGTCAGCTCCAATGAATCTACTCGGGTATCCCATACATGAATGGACAAAGTATCCGGTTCCAAAGCAACCACCACCGGCATGTCCCCCAAGCGATCATGAAGTACTCGCTGCTCACTCAGTTGGGTATAATCAAAAGCTAAGGCTTCATCTTCATTCACTACACCTACAACCCACGACTTTCTTTGCCAGGACGAATCCGCACGGCCGTTTACTTCTCCATATCCCGTAGCAAAGCCTGCATAATTTTCATAAGCGCTGGTGTAGGTCGTATCCGGCTGAAAAATAAGGGATTTGGGATATTTATCAAGCCATGAAGATAAAGCCATTTGTTCTGAGAAATACTCCTTCATAATTGTTCCCGTTTTCTTACCATAGATGGCTTCGCCTGTCGCTTGTTGCCACCAAGAGGAGGAGGAAGCATCTTGAATCACGGCATTGTAATCCACCATTCCAACCAATCGAAAACGCTCTTCTTTACCATCAATGACCGAACTAAAGATCCGACCGGAACGACAAACGAGACAATAGGTAACCAATACAGGTTCTCCTCCAATCTCATCACTTACTTTGTGATGAAAAGTCAGATAATCCAGCGGATAGGCCCTTGCTTCACCATTAACCTCTGCTCCAAGTATAATGGTTTCTAACGGAACCGTATTTTCTTTGGCATTTTTCAATATTACATTCTCGGGATCTTTGAAATAAATCTCAACTTGAGCTACATAATTGGCTAAATAAAAAATCCCCAGGTATAAAAGTATAAAAATAGAAGCAACGACTTTTTGCCACATCTTGAACTTTCTGAAAAAGGAATAGGCCAACCCAATCAAAATCACCAACAAGACAATTCTTAAATGAAATATGTTGTTATGCAGAAAATGTGCTAGTCCTAATGTTCCTTCCAGTTCCTGATTGAGTGTCAGATGGCTTTTCAAAAATACTGTCAAAAACTCCAGTACAGTGGTCAGGAGTAACAATAGGATAAATAAGGTAAAAGCCCATTTTTTATTGATCATAGGAATTGGTCTTAGAGTATATAGTTAATAGTAGTGTCTTCTTACCATAAAATAACGCAAATCGATGGAAGGTAACAATTTATGCAGGGAATTATTAGGTCGAAAAAAGCGCCAGTTTTGGCATAAGCCATGGAAGGTTTCTTAATTTCTATTGTGTTTTTTAAGTCAAACATCCATTTGAATATGGGGAATTAAATGGTCTTAAGACATTAATTTTTAATTCTCCGTCTAAAGATAATTTCACCCACATTTGGCTGTGATGTTTAATGAACCTATTTTCACGCCGATTTTACGTCATCCCAATGAAAATAGATAAATCCAAGTTTATTGCCTTGATACTCACTGCGGCTATATTCGGCGGCATCTTTGGCTATATTTTCGGTCTTCCAAATAATCTTCCGAAATTTGAAGAATTAAAAAGCTGGTTTGCAAAAGAAGAGGAAAAAACCACTCCCTCAAAGAAAGCTCCTACGGTGAAATCGAGTGGCAAGGTGGGAAGGGTCATTGATACCTTCAACGGTGTAAATGTCTATTACAATGGTAGAGTCGCTAATATCCAGGGAAGAAATGTAACCGCTGATGGGTATAATCTGGGGTTGAAATATCAATGCGTTGAATTTGTAAAGCGTTACTATTATGAATTTTTTAATCATAAGATGCCCGACAGTTACGGCAATGCCAAGGACTTTTATAGTCATGCCATAGAAGATGGGCAAATCAATCCGGCGCGAAATCTTCGTCAATTCTCCAACCCCAGCTATTCGCGGCCGAAAGTAAATGATCTATTGGTATTTGGTCCCACTCCATTCAACAAATTCGGACATGTGGGCATCATTTCCAAAGTAGAACGCGAAAGGATTCAAATTGTGCAGCAAAATCCCGGCAGCACCAATCCAAGCAGGCAATGGTTTGAACTAACCAAAAGTGGATCAAAGAATAAGATTGATCATCAATATGTATTAGGGTGGCTTCGAAAGTCATAACGCCTATAGTATTACCTATCTTTTATTAAACTCCCAGGCGACTACGTCCACGCATACTACACCTTAATCGATTTTATACCAAACCTCAGACAAATTCCTTATTTTCGTGCAACTTTTGATTATTTCAATTCAAAAAGGTGTTTTCCTTATTGCTGAACTATTTATAAAAACTAAATAATTTTTAATGAAAAGAATAAATCTGATTTGGCTGTTGGCGATGCTCTTGTGCATTTCCACCATAACGGCCCAAAATGACACACCAGATCCATTTGATTTTGGAAAGATGTGGACATTCGAAAATCCGCCAAAAGAGTGGTTCAAAGAAGCTTACAATTTTACTCCTGAGGATGAGTGGTTTGATGATGTACGAAAATCATCTTTGAGATTTGCTACATGGTGTAGTGCATCTTTTGTGTCACCGGATGGACTTATCATGACCAACCACCATTGCAGCAGAAGCGTTGTTGGAGCATTGCAAAAAGAAGGAGAAAACTTTGACAAACAAGGATTCTACGCAGAAACTCAAGCCGATGAAAGAAAAGCGGAAGGTCTTTTCGTAGAGCAACTGATCATGGTAGCGGACATCACTGACGAAGTAAGCAGATTGACTCTCAAAGATGAAGACGGCTCGGAGTCAGCGGAAATGAGACAAGCAGCGCTAAAAGAGATCGAAACACAATATGCTGCAAAGGAAGAGTGGAAAGGATTAAGATTGCAAACGGTAACTTATTACAGTGGAGGAAAATATTCGCTCTATGGGTACAAAAGATTTGATGACATTCGTTTGGTATTATTGCCGGAGCTAGACCTTGGGTTTTATGGTGGAGATCCTGATAATTTCACCTATCCACGTTACAATTTGGATTGTACATTTTGGAGAGCATATGATGAAAATGGTCAACCCTTGAACACTTCTGAGCATTATTTCAAATTTAATCCAGAAGGGGCCAAAGAAGGAGAAGCTGTATTCGTAGTAGGAAATCCGGGAAGTACAGAAAGATACCGTACCGTAGCCCAACTGACGTATGATCGTGATTACAGATATCCATTTACTTACCGTTTCCTGAAGAATAGAAATGATATGATGATGGAGAAATACAATTCTATGAAAGACGATCCGGAAAAGGAGTTTGAGGCGCAGGGCTTACTAACCACTATTGCACAAATTGCCAATGGAATGAAGGCTTATGGAGGAATTACCGGAGGCCTGAGAAATTCAGAATTATTCGGTAGAAAGGTGGAAATGGAAAACTATATCCGCGCTAAATCTCCCGGCATCACCTATTGGGACGATCTGGATAACGCCTACGCTCAATTAAACCCACATGGTTGGGCTATCAGCCACTTGTCACCGACTCCTTTAAGAGGAAATATTTTTATGATGATGCATCAATTGTTCAACTATGACCAAATGGTGAAGGCTGAAACAGGGAACGAAGAGAAAGAAAATGCTGAAAAGGAACAAATCAGAAATTCAATTATGGGGATGGTTCCAACGGTTACTGATCCGGAGGAAATCGCCAAGTTCAAATTGTTGTTGAGCGAAATACAGGCTGACATCTATGAAGGGGACATGACCCTATCAAAGGTATTGGATGGAAAAAGTATCGATGAATACGTAAGCAAGCTTATTGACAAAACGAGATTCAAGAATGAGAAGAAAGCAGAGAAATGTCTAAAAGGTGATAAAATCAAAAAGGACAAAGACATGATGTTGAAAGCTGCTAGAATTCTTGTGCCTAGATACTTCGAAGCGGCTATGGCATTCCAATCTTCCTCTCCTATGAGAAAAGGCCTGGAAGCTAAAATTGCCAATCAGGTATTTAATGTTTTCGGGGATAATCTACCGCCTGATGCAACATTCACCTTAAGAATTTCTGACGGACAAATTAAATCATACGACTACAATGGTACTACTGCTCCAGTTGTGACTACCTACTTCGGAATGTATGATCGTCACTTTTCACACGGTGAAGTATTCCCATGGTCCCTGCCCGAACGATGGTTGGATAATCCACCAATGGAATTGATGAAAGCTCCGTTAAACACAGTTTCTACCAATGATATCATAGGAGGTAACTCAGGAAGCCCACTTATCAATAAGAACAAAGAAGCCGTAGGATTGATTTTTGATGGAAACATCGAATCTTTGCCTGGTAATTTCATTTTTGATTCCACCTCCAACAGAACCGTAAGTGTACATGCCGGAGGAATCATGGCCGCTATGAAATACATCTACAAAGCCGATCGACTAGTCAACGAATTGAGCGGAGAGTAAAAGAAAAATAGATTAAAACACCCAAATGGAAAGATTGGATTTAGCATTCGGTCTTTCCATTTTTTATTTGCAGAGTGTTTTTTAACCACAAAGAGCACGGCGGATTCACTAAGGTTTCACCAAAAAAACTCCGTATAACTCCGCGACTGCTCAGTGCTACTCGGTGAAATTCTCAGCAACCTCCGTCTTCTCACTTCCCCTCTACCAAATAATACTTCCCACTCTTCAAATAAAAATACACCTTCGGAATATCCACATCCCTTAAACTGTTTCAAATTAAATGTTCCCCCTAAAAAGAGCACAGTGGTTTCACTATAATTTCACAAAGAAACTCCGTGTAACTCCGCGACTGCTCAGTGCTCCTCCGTGTAATTACACTCCCAACGCCCTCCATCTCCTATCTCTCCTCCTCATTCCAATATTTCTCAAAACACTAACTCCGTGCTCCTCCGCGTCTTCTCCGCGCTCCTCCGTGAAACTTTCCTCGAGCTCCGTCTCCTCTCCCACTCCATCACCTCAATCACTTCCGCTCCACCAAATAATACTTCCCACTTTTCAAATTAAAATACGCTTTTGGAATATCCGCTTCCTTAAATTGCTTCAGGTTAAATGTTGCCCCTAAAAAGAGTGTTTCATCCTCCTCATCAATCTTCTTATCCAACTCCTTTTGTTCATAGAGATAGACCGTACGAGAATCCTCTGGATCTTTCAACGTGCTGTATATAAGAGTAGTAAACGATACAGACCAGGGAACAATCACCCGGTTCCATTCGAGATGCTTCTTTGGATAAAGCGTTTTACCGGTTCCATTCTCTGCAGCCTCCTCTGTAAGACTATACAGATACTCTAATCGCTCCGTAAAAAATCCTCCGTGCAAAAAGAGTGACCGGAAACTAATTAATAAAATTATGGCGACTGGCGCAAATCGAACGTAATTCGGTGCTTTGAGCTTACTAAAAACCGCTAATGCCGTAAATCCCCAAAAATACCCAAAGAAGGTATAATAGCTTTCCAACATATTGATGGATTCCCCCTTGTAATAGATGATAACCACCACTACAACAAAACAACACAGAGTAACTACAGAAACCAATGCAGACAAAAATCTCTTCATATAAAGTAAAGCAATAAGCACCAATATGTAGAAATAATACCCCCACTTGAAGTGCTTCATGGTATAATCTTTCAAATGATTGTACGTCCAGTTATTGAAAAAATCCGGTAGTATTTCACTCGTTTTTTCGAAGGCAGCCATCTTGTTCTGTTCATAACCACTGCTTGGCATAACCTTATATCGTAGAAAAAACGCAAGTAAAACAAAGCCAAATGTCAACCAGGCATATTTATTTGTTAGTTGGTTATTAAATACCAGATAGAACGCCATGAAGCTCATCAATGGTAAAAAGATAATAGGGTGACCAACAAGAAGCAAGAGCACCATTACAAGCGCAATGATGAGTTCTTTTCTCTTGTGCATTTCTTTCATGTATTGCTCCCTTGTTACCCAACCCACAAAAAGAAAAGAAAGCGCTAATGTATTGGTAGTCTCGGTTACTGCCATAAAATGCTTAAACCGACAACTCAAAACCAATGTAAGTACCATAAATAAGGCTGCCTTGTGATTTTTGAACACATGGGCCACAATGGTAAAAATGATATAATAGAAGAGTATGAAACTCATCGAATACCCTATTAAAACTCCTTTCAAGCCTACTCCCATTTTCATTAAAAGAAGAGGTAGCCACTGATTAAAGTAGTTGATATATCGATAATGTGGAATAAAGAAATCTCCTTCATGCAGAATGTTATAGGTGTAATAAGAAGCATCTATAATCAGCAATCTTTCCTGATAGAAATAGAATCCAAATACGACAAAAAGAAACATTCCAAAATGTCCCAGAACTAGCGAAAATTGACGTTCATTGAGAAATTCCATTCTCCAAAGCGATCGTACGACAGAAGTGTTGTGCATGAATAAGAGTTCGTTTGAGTATGTAAAACTAAAAAACGTGAGTTAATCATTGAGATATCCTCATGAAATCCTCTGCAAAAACCTGATCCAGACGCTTCAGAATTTCATCCACATGTTCCTTTTTTATACACATCGGTGGTTTGATTTTTATAACATTGTGAAGGGGTCCGTCTGTGCTCATTAAGATCCCCAGGTCTCGCATCCTGTTGACTAGGTAAGTCGCTTGTTCTGCGGCTGGATCCAACGTTTTTCTGTCTTTCACCAACTCAAAACCCAGAAAGAGACCAATTCCACGGACATCACCTAGTATCAGATATTTATCTTTTAACACCTGTAGTCCTTTTATAAAATAGTTACCTATTTCTTTAGCGTTCTCTTGTAGTTTTTCATCTTCAACAACTGATAATACTTCATGACCAATAGCACAAGAAACCGGATTCCCTCCAAACGTATTGAAATACTCCATACCATTTGCAAACACTTCCGCTACCTTCCGAGTGGTGATTACCGCAGCCATCGGATGACCATTTCCAATAGGTTTTCCACAGGTAATGATGTCGGGAACAACATCTTGCAGCTCAAACGCCCAGAAATGTGACCCTACTCTGCCAAATCCCACTTGCACCTCATCGGCTATGCATAATCCACCCTCCGCCCGAACATAAGAATAGCAATCCGCCAGATAGCCCGAAGGCAACATGACTTGTCCGCCACAACTCAAAATACTTTCGGCTATAAAACCTGCTACATTTCTACCCTTTTTCTTTAAACGCTGAATCGCCTTCTTTACATCTTCTGCATAAAGAGGTCCTGCAGTTTCTGCATTTTTATATTCACCCCGATACGTATTCGGCATCCTGCAAATAGAAGTAAACTCCGGAGCACCACTTCCTCCTTTTCCGTCAAATTTATAACTGCTTATATCGATACAGGCCCCTGTATTTCCATGATATCCCACTTCTAAAGCAATCATATCCTCCTGCGCAGCATACGTCTTTGCCATACGCAATGCCAGTTCATTGGCTTCACTACCGGAATTCACAAAATAGACCACTTCCATTTCCGGAGGGCAGTGCGCCAGAAGCTTCTCTGCGTATTCGATGATATTCTTATGAAGGTATCTCGTATTCGTATTGAGCAGGACAAATTGTCTTTGTGCAGCTCGGACTATTCTTGGGTGTTCGTGTCCGACATGGGCCACATTATTGACCGTGTCGATATATCTCCGCCCGGTATCATCGTAAAGATGAATCCCATATCCTCGAACCATATGCAACGGTTTCTTGTAGGATACACTAAGACTCTTACCTAATACCTTTTGTCGAGTTGCGATAATGTTGTCCCCACCATAATTCAAACAATTCGATTTATACATTTCGAGAGAAGGTAACGTTGGACAGATGCTCATCCAAACATCTCTTTCATGCACAAATGCTACTCCCGGGAAGTCCCCATCATTTCCCAAAAGATCCAACATAATCTGAAAATGCAAATGTGGCGGCCATCCACCATTTACTTCCTCATGGCCTATCCATGCAATGATTTCTCCCTTTTTCACCCTTTGCCCAACCTGCAAATGTTCCATGGTTTCCAAACTCAGATGCCCATACAATGAAAAAAAGTTCAGCGAATCCGCCTTATGCTTTAGGATCACCGTTGGACCATAATCACAAGGATTATCGTTGTTACGAATGGCGTGAACGGTTCCATCTGCCATAGCTAATACCTCAGTCCCAGCCACGGTCCAAAAGTCTGTAGCCAAATGCATTGTCCTCCATTGTGGACCGTTATACCCTTCCACTTTATACGCATCTGTAGTGTAGAAAGGGCGAACTTCACCGTACCCTCCAATGCCAAGGTCACATTGGTGTTCTTCCAGGATGGCGCTGATCTTTTTCGAGAATTTGGGCACGGTCTCGAAATTGGAATTATTTCCCAAAGAGATGCTGCCCACACTAAGATCAAGTTTACACGTTTTTTTAGCCTTTAGGTTGACTGGATCGCCTATTTTTTCAGGATTGGATTTCATCCATTTTGCCACTTGGTCTGCATTTGGGTGTGGTGATTTCCCACATGCCGCCCGGAAAGAAAACAGTGCAAAATCCGGTGAAATTTCCTTTAACTTAAAGAGCAATTCCCAAGCGGGACCAGCGCTTATTTGGTGATATTCATTCTTTGGATCTTCGTAATATTTCAGTGCTGCGTGGGAAACAGAAATCATCAATCGCGCTCCAATTAGGTAATACAACAGTTTTATTTCCTTGTCCTCGACAGGAAACTTGGAATGGTACCCTTTTATCGTTTCGCACATGGCTAAAATAGGGTCTGGGGCAAACATTCCTGTATATGCACATGCAATTGCCAATTCACAAATGGTGGGCGCAGCAATAGCATCTCCAAAATCAATGACCCCGGTGACTTTCGAAGGATTACTTCCTTTTTGAACCAATAGATTATATTCATGCGCATCACTATGATTAACGCTCCTTCGAAGTGTTGGTATTTCGTTCAAAGCTTCTTGTTCGAACAGGTTCCAAAAGTGATTGGCTACGTTACTCTTTTTCTCATCGGTAATGTATTTGAGATACCTTTTGGAATGCAATGTTTCAATGGGGTTCCATTCATCAAATCGATGCGCCGCCGCATGATCAAAGCCGTGAAAAGCATGACTAAGTTCTCCACACGTCTCTCCCCAAGAAAAGAATAATTCGTTCGTTCTGGGATTTACCTCACCAACCATACGACCATCAACCCACGAATGCAACCTAACATTGTATTCATCTCCCTGAAAAGGCAAAGGAAAGTTATATACTCCCCTTAGATTGGGTATCACTTCAGGTAGCTCAACGTTCAGTTTCTTATGCTTCAAATGATGAAGAACTTGAATTTGAAAATCTATTTCTTCCTTTGTGGTTTCAGGTTTACATATTTTTAATAAATACTTCTTTTGTCCTTAAGCTTTTATTAAAAAATTGAGATCCACGTACCCTGGCAGAGCTTTTACTTGACATTCAATACCATACTCCCCTTGGACAAGCTCTCGTACAAATTGATTGGAAAAATTCATAGATAGAAAAAGTTTCAGTAGTTAGAGTCAAATGTACCACTCCCACTTCAAATACAGATCATGAAATTCTACTTCTTTGCCTTTCTGAAAAATTCATAGTTTAAAATCTTACCATACCTATTTTAATCCAAGTATATTTACCTCAAATTCGGCTATCTTCATGAAGGCTATTCGTTTCGCTTTACTTTTTTTGTTTACTCATTCTGCTATTCAGCTTGTGGGTCAAGATAGCATCGCTGTAATTTCCAGTAATTTGTTAGAGGACCTTCTGGAGAACAACGACGAAGGAAATTATGATTTTTTCACGCTTTACGATGATTTACAGGAATACCTCAAGAATCCACTTAATATCAACGAAGCAACGGAGGAGGATTTTCACAATATGCAGATGTTATCTGATATACAAGTTTCTGATATTTTACAATATCGAAATGAATACGGTCCATTCATTAGTAAGTATGAACTCCAAACCATTCCCTCACTGGACATCGGAATATTAAAAGCATTGGTCCCATTGGTCACGGAAGGTGGAGAGCGAAAGAATCATTCTTTTAAATCCATAATGAAAGAATCATCTTCTTCATTAATAGTTAAAGCTAAACGCGTACTTCAGGATCGCCGGGGTTTTTTGGATGGAAGTTATCAAGGGGATCCCAATCACTTATTTGCGAGATACAATTTTAACAGCAATCGAAATGTAAGAGCGGGAATTACCATGGAAAAAGATCCGGGTGAAAGCTTTTTTTCCGGTAGCAATCGGGAAGGATTTGATTATTATTCAGCGTTTCTTCATATCCGGGATGTCTTCCCTATTTTTTCTACGTTGAATTTTGGAGATTACACACTAAGCATGGGTCAGGGGTTGATTCTTCACAACAGTTTTGGAGGCGGCAAGACTTCTTTTGTTACAAATATTAAAAAAGGAGGTCGACCCATCCGGCCATATAGCTCTGTCACCGAAGCCAACTTTTTCAGAGGATCAGCCGGTACCATTGATCTCAGAAATGACTTGGAATTGTCGCTTTTTGTATCGGGAAGAAAAATCGATGGAGCGGTACGAATAGACACGACGATTGACGCTGGATTCGAAACCTTCACCTCAATTCGGGTGGATGGATTTCATCGTACAACTTCCGAAATCAACAATGAAAATCGTATATCGCAGCAAGCTTATGGCGGAATATTAAAATACAAAAAAAGAAATTTCAGCCTGGCTTTTAATGGCATCCAACAAAACTTCTCAATACCTCTCAGCAATGATGACGCATTGTACCGAAAGTATCGATTCAGCGGAGATCAGTTGACAAATCTAAGTGCGGATTTCAGTTACCGTTATAAAAATTTCAATTCATTTGGTGAAGTAGCAAGAAGTGACAATGGTGGCATGGCACTCATTAGCGGGTTATTGGCAAGCCTGGGAAGAAACCTTGATGCTGCTTTTGTATATCGAAATTTTGGCAAAGACTATCAAGTATTAAATGCCAATGCCTTTAGTGAGTCTACTCTACCTATTAACGAACGAGGTATCTACTTTGGATTGAGATTTCGGGCAACTAAAAGCCTAACGTTTAGTTCTTATCTGGATGTATGGCAGCACCCCTGGCTTCGATTTCAGGTGGATGCACCTTCTCATGGAAAGGAGTTTTTATTCAAGTTGGAATATTATAAAAGAAGAAAGCTGAATGCCTACTTCCAATATCGAATCGAACAAAAACAACGAAATGGAAATGATTTTACACGCAAAATTGATCCCCTGATTACAACGACGCAGCATCGTGCCAGATTTCATGTGAGTCATACGTTAAATAAAAATCTTCGACTAAGAAATCGATTTGAGTTGAGCTTTTTTAAATCTGAGGATGTGCTTACCAGAGGATATATGATCTTTCAGGATGTGATCTACAAACCTATTGGCAAATCGTATTCATTTTCGGCCAGATATGCCATTTTTGATACGGATGGATTCAATACCAGAATCTATTCTTTTGAAAACGATCTCCTCTACGAATTTAGCATCCCGTTTTATGCAGATCGCGGTACTCGATTTTATATTAATTGGAATCAAAAGGTAGGCAGTCATATACATCTTCAATTCCGATTATCGAACACCTATTTTCAAAATAGAGAATCCATAAGTTCTTCAGGACAAATGATCGATGGCAACCAATTAAGTGAAGTAAAGGCATTGATACGGTATAAATTTTAATATGGTTGACATAAATGATCTTTGGATTGGGGATCTTCTGCGACTAAAAAAGTCAGGGCGGATTGGGACGTTTGAAGGGAGATCTGGGCACAAAAAAGTAAGAGTAAAGATCGCTGAAAAAATTGTCGTTACCCCTGCAACCAATGTCGAACTAGCACCTGAAGATGCCAGCGCTGTTGCTTTTGATTATTCACATCGACCAAAAAAAGGAGACACCGCCAAAAGCACTTTGTCCGACACCATTGATCTCCATATCGAGATTTTGAATCCTTCTTTGCAAACCGGACGAGCAGAGCATATTGTTGATTTCCAGATAAAAGCCGCCAAAACATTTATTGAAAAATCAATTGATCGTGGTACACGAAAGATATTGATTATTCATGGCAAAGGAGAAGGGGTATTAAAATCTGAGATTCTTCATTTGCTTTCGTTGTACGATACCGTACAATTCACTTTTGATAAGAATAATGGTGGCGCTACGGAAGTTTGGTTTACGTAGTTACATTTAAAAAGCTACATTCTCTTCTTGAGAAATCCTCTACCAATAGATACGTTTGTTCAGGTATGGCTCTATCTTAAAACACCAAAATTGAAATTATTCACTAAGCAGTTAAAAGCTTCGATCCGATCTTGAGCAATCACAAAAAGCCTCGAATGATCAATTCTGAGGCTCTTTTTTATATTTGATCCTGATTCAATTCCAAGCCAAATTATACTCTTCCGGGAAAGGACCATTTTTATAGTTGATCGGTCCAAGATCATGGATATTGGTACGTAATACTACCTGTCTTACCATTTCTGGTATCATTACCATTCCCACATATTTGCCGAGGCATTCATGGGATGCAAAACCAAAATTGAAGTGATGATACCAATTTCGCTCTCCAATGAATTCTTCAGCATTTTCGTATGAGTATTCATCAAACATAGCCGATTGGGTAAGGGTAAGCACATTTGTACCTTTTTTGATGGTGGTCTCGCGATCCGTTCCCAGGGCCACCGTATAATCTTGTGATGTCTGTCGAAACATATAGGGACTAATCGGCACAAATCGTAACGCCTCCCATACATATCCATCAAATTTTCCCAGGTCGGAATCCTGTGCCAATTGCTTGAGCTTTGCCAATAATTCTGGTCGTTGTAAAAAGTACTCGATAGTTTGCGCCACAGCCTGAGAAGTAGTCTCAATTGACCCAATTAACAATCCACCGGCATTGGCCCCTAGCCGATCCAATGGAAATTCTACTTCCGGTGCAAAATGTGTACGCAGCATCCTGGTCAGCATGTCGTCCTTTAATTCCACTTTTTCCTTTTTACCAAATATACCTTTGATCGTGTGCCATGCCGAAACAATAAAGTTTTTAGGTTTCTCAAGATTTACTAGAACCAGTTTTTTTACGATTAATTTTTCCAGGTATTTCTTTAATTTTTCCGAAGACTTCGCATGATTCTCTTCAATCTTTTTATTCAATTCCGGTGGATTTAGATCAAAGGGTTGGTTGTGGAAGGTGTTGTACTGGCTCCAAAATGACCATTCTATCAGGTCTGCTTTATCTACACCATCCAATCCGAAATATTCCTGTACCAATATAGCTGGAACCATTCTGCAATATTGCCCCACAATCTCAATTTTTCCATTGGCATCATCCAATAATTTTTTTCCTTCATCCTGTATCAACTTACGCACCCGAGGGAGATCATCTCTATTGAGAAACCCTTGCATAATAGATTTTTCCCGGTAATGGAGTGCATCATCGTCGTGGGCCATTAAATACCCTACTTCTGTTTCTGTAACACCCATTTTTGGTTTGTACAAATCGACGGTAAAAATTTTTGGCATTTGAAGTACATCCCGAATATCAGTAAAATGTGAAATCAATGTGCATTCGGGAGTTACTAAAATCGGGCGTTCATTTCTTAATTGCTTAAAAAATGGTAGAGGTTCCGTTTTCATCCATTTTTGAACAAGAGGATACTTTTGATCTTCGGGTGCGGCATCGTATTCAGCCAGATAATTCGTATTTGTTGCCATTTCATATAGTTTTGAGGGGTGAGGACAAAATATCTCAACAGCCGTTTTTTGGAAGAATAAACGGTGTCACATCTCAATATACAGAATTAGGAACAAATCAAGCAAGTCGCACCTGCCTATTTATCGATTGGATTTTAATTGTGAATCGAATTCAGTTAATGAATTATAGACACCAGTTGGTTTTTCCGCTCACCCTTCTGATCCGTAGTAACCACATACATCCCATTCGGAATTGAGGAAATATCAATACGTGAAGAATTGAATTTCTCCATCGTTCTGCCATTCATATCCTTCAACTCTAAAATTAAAATATCGCTTGACTCCGCAGTCAAATAAGTCGATGCTGGATTTGGACTTACAATGCTCACTTTGCGGTCAATATCTTTAGAAGATGCTACTTCAATCTCTTCCAAGTGTATCGCAAAGTAACTTCTAGGATTATTGAAGTTCTCATTCGTTAATAGAGTCACCTCATCCGGATTAAGGTTGGCGTCAAAACTCGAAATAAAACTTCCAAATAAAAATACATCATCATTGATTAGAGTCAATTTATCGCCCAGGCCCCAAAAACCGCTATCAAATATATCGAGCCATTTGAATTCTCCCTCTCGGGAAAACTTAGAAGTGAATGCTTGAAATTCATCAATTTCTTCAAAGTCCATTACATTTTCACCGGAAACCCGAAGTGTTGCATCGGTTGATACTTGTCCAGTAAGGAAAACGTTATCATCTGTGTAATCAAACCCCGCAATCACGCTCTGAGTACCACCTGCCAACGTTTGCGACCACTCCACTTGCCCAGATTCATTGTATTGAATAAAAAATCCATTGAAGAATGGCCCTTCTTCACCAATGTCCTCACTATTCAGGAAATACGCTCCACCATTAAGATCAAAATTGGTATCCTCTGCTTCTTTATTGTATGAACCACACATCATAATTTTACCAAAATCATCTATGGCTAAATCCCGAATTATTACTTCCATTAATTCTACTTTTTCTCTGACCTCTTCTCCCTGAAAATCCAGATACGTGAAGCTGCTGCTTCTTCCACCATTAATAAATGCCTGACTTGTTGTGATCATCATGTGATCTTCATAGGGTAAAACTTCAACAACTTCCATAATTTCAACTCCGGTTTCAACACCGCGAGTCACGTGTGACCATTTGTAGAACCCCAGATCATCAATGGCAATAATGTAGTGATTAAATCCGCCAAAAACTTCAATATTCTCAATAGTCTGATCTGGATTTACATATCTAAGATCGTTCTCAGTAGCTGTTCCGGATATCAGTGTCAAATCACCGATGGTCCATAAATTTTGTCGGTTTGCTTCCGTAGCAAGAATGTATGTCAGCCAAAAAGAATCTACCCCATTACGATCTGTAAAATTGCTTATTCCCGTCATATTTTCCATCAGAGGAAAGTTAAAACTAAGCGTATCATCTTGACCTCCCCCTACGAAGATACATGGTCCGTCTACATCAAGTAAGATGGTTTGATGCTCCGTCTCCCAATTAATGTTAATATCTAATAATTGAACATCCGATTCACCAATAAACGTACCGATATATTCTGACTCTTCGTCCTCATGAAAAAATAGAGCTCCTGCTTTCTTACCTTCTGTATTTAAATCCACGTTGTAATAATCCAAATCAAAAGATCCATTACACATAATGGCAGGATCAAACCCTGTATCCTCTGAATAATATACTCGATTAAAATCAAATTTTTCAGCGAATATCAACTCTAAGTTTTGGGCTGAACAAAACAGCTGAATAAGGGTAAGAAATAAACATGTAGTAAATAATCTTTTCATAAAGGATTCAAGTTTTGATATTGATTGTATACTTATTAGTAACAAAAATTCCAAAAGGTAACCATTTAGAAACCCTAAAAAAGCGTAGAACTATTGCTTCATGTCAATCAGAGCCGTCCAGACTGATAGTTTTCGATTATCAAGTCTTGTCCAAATGGGGCGAATCATTCCATTATAAGCGCTGATATCATTGTAATCTCCGAAGAAGATGGCATCAATCGGCAGAAACGGTGATTCGCTGATCTTTTTATTCGTGAAGCTATTCCCACCATCAGTTGAATACGCCAGATAGACATCCGTATTATTATCGTTGTAAGCTCGTCGATCATAAAAAACGATATAGATGTAACCAGTGACGGGATCTACATCCATCCAACAAAAAAATTGATGCTTCCCTGGATCATCATCATTTACGCGTATTCTATCGGACCAGGTATTGCCGCCATCGGTTGATCTAACCAACCATATATCCGTGTCATCTTCCCCATTTTTTTGATCGCTCCAATTGATATAAAGATTGCCATCGTGTGTTCCGCCAGATCGATCAACTCCCAAAATTGGCATTCCATTGCATCGATTGATTCCGGGAATAGAAAGTGTCCATCCACCGAATTGATTCACCACTTCAATATCTTTAGGCAACCATGTCTTTCCTCCATCGCTGGACTTATCGAGGTAGATTTTATCTCCGTAAGCCCACGTCACAAGAATATTCCCATCATTATCTTTTGCGGGTACTGCACCTTCGGTCGTATCATCATCATCCAGGCAATCCCCATCAATATCTGAAATATCAACGGGAGCGCTCCATGTCTCCGCGTTATCCTCACTCATCGAAAATAAAATCCGAGACTTATCCTTCGAATCCTTGCTATTGTACTTATCAAATTCGGTCCAGCTCATCAATATGCTTCCATCGTTCTGATCAATGTATAGCCATTGTTTATCCTGATCTTTGGTGCGATCATTCTCAGGAGCGGTTCCATTATTAAAGGTAAGTCCCCCATCCTCGGATTTTTGAACTACGATCCTATCCAGAAATTCCACACTTGCATATGCTCTTCCGGTTGGATTTGAGAGATGCGAATAATAGACGTTCCCTTCTGGTCCCATTCGAACTACCGGATCCCCATAAACTCCAAAAGAGGAATTGAGCCATTCATTTTGCCAGGTTTTACCTCCATCATTCGATATATGCACACGATTCAGTATTGATCCTGCGACAATATTATTTGGATTGGACGGATTGATACAGATACTTGGCTCACAAGGCCCCATACCCATACTACTGGATGCGATCATTACATTTACCGGATTTTCGCCACCGTGCAGTTGGATCGCCTCTTGAATTTTTCGGTTACAACCTAAAAAAAGGAGAAGCAATGCTGCTCCTCCCAAAAAAGTTAAATAGTAGTTAGTAGCTTTAATCATCAATTGATTTTCGGATTATTCTCAAAAATATAAATTACCCTTCATATTTTTTAATAGCTTCTCTAATTTTTGCACGACGATTTTCTGGACTAGGGTGAGTGCTTTGGAACTCAGGTCTTTTTGAACCTCCACTTGCTTCTTCCAATATATCCATAACTCCGATCAGGTTTTCTGCATTATAACCGGCCTCAACCATCAATCGAACTCCAAAATCATCCGATTCCAATTCTTGTTCTCTACCATATTTCATGCTGCTGTATTGTCCCACAACATTTGCAATCTGAGCTATAGAACCATCTCCTCCTGAACCAATTAAAACACTTTGGATCAATCCTTGAATAAAACCGGATTTAGCCATTCGCTCGGCACCATGACGATGTATAACGTGGCCTATCTCGTGCCCCAATACACCGGCCAACTGATCTTCATTTTCTAATCTACCATACAATGCTGCAGTTATAAAAACCTGACCTCCCGGAAGCGCAAAAGCATTCACCGTACGATCATCTCTTAATAAATAGAAATTATACTCATATTGTGAACGGCGTACTATACTGTTATTTACCAACCGATTTCCTACGGAAGCAACAATATTTCTAGCCCGTTCATCCGGGTGCAAACCGCCGTGTTGTTGTGCCATTTGTGGTGCTGCATTTATCCCAATCGCTTTTTCCTGATCAGGTGTCCATTGCACTCTTTGTTCTTCTCCCGTAATCGGATTGGTCTGGGTATTTCCATAATAAACGAAGGCTTGATAACCAGCCATAAGCAATCCAATAATCAGAAAGAGTTTAAACCTTCCCGTACCTGTTCCTCGCCCTTGTCGGCTGTAAGGATCTCCAGTACCTCCATAGTATCTTCTATAGGCCATAATGTGAGCTTAGGTTCATATTAAAAGATGAGTTCTGAAATGATTCCAAGAATCGTAATTACAAATGCGAGCCGAATAGAATAATCAATATCCGGTATCATTTTTACAAAATAACAATAGATCAACACCGGTATACAACTCAGCGCTATCAACGCAATTAAAGTCATCAATGAAAACCCAAAAGCTTGTATATACCCCACCATGGAAAGTGTATTTCCTCCACCGATGATCAAAAAATACATGAAAGTTGCCAAGATGAACACAAGCATGCACCAGCTACTTTTATCCATTCTAAAATCCATCTGATAAATGTTTTTCGTTCCTAGTAAAATACAAACACTTTAATGTCATTTTGTACGGTCTGATCATGATGGATCAACCATACCGCGACCTGGAATACACTCCATTCACATCCGACATTGGAATACATCCTTCATAAGGTCCTGGAACTGGAAGATAGACCAAGGCCTCTTTAGCTCCCATCTCCGAGGTAAAATATCCTGTAACGACCAGCGACTTAAGTCCTGGAAACAGATTTTTCAAATTATCATCGCCTTCTTTTTTTGACGCATCCGCCAAATGTTGTAGCACGGCATCCTTCTGTTCGTCTTTTAAATCAACAAAGTTCTTTTGAAACTTCTCTTGCGATAAAAGATCAAATACTCCGACTCCTTCCAGAATCTGATCCTGCTCCTCTTTCTTAAAGTTGTTCATTACTGCTTCATCTATATACCGATGCACCAAAGCATCTTTGGCACCTGGAGTATCTGTTTTGGGTAAGATTCGCTCCGCAGCTTCAGCAATAATATCGATTTGTTCTGGTGTAAAAAAGGAGGGTGTCCAGTCGGGTTTTGTATCGGCCTTACAGCCATTTAATACAGCAACAGAGGCTCCTCCCACCAAACCATAGCCTAAAAAAATGGCCGATGCTTTTAATATATCTCTTCTATCCATGTTCAATTTCTTCTTTAATTAACCATTCTTTTTTAAATCTTCCACCGCATGACTGGCTGCACGCGCTGTCAATGCCATATAAGTCAAAGACGGATTCACACATGCCGCAGATGTCATACAAGCCCCATCGGTCACATACACGTTTTTGGCTGCATGCACCTGATTGTTGCCATTCAAAACAGAGGTTTTGGGATCACGTCCCATACGTGCAGTACCCATTTCATGAATACCTAGCCCCGGATTACATCCTCTATCATAGGTATGTACATTTTTAAGACCTGCCTTTTCCAACATCTCAGCTGCAGCACTCATCATCTCTTTACGCATGTTGAGTTCGTTTTCTTTCCACTCTGCATCCATGGTCAGAGTCGGCAACCCATGTTTATCCCGTACTTCCTCATTCAAATAAATACGATTTTCATGATACGGCAAACATTCACCAAAACCCATCAGTCCCATTGTCCATTCCCCTGGCATACTGGTAAGGGCTTTTTTGTAATCTGCTCCAAAATCTGCTTCCGCTACATTTCTCCACCAACCAGCTCTAGAACCACCGCCTTGATACCCAAATCCTCGCAAATAATCTTTTCGCTTTGTTTTTTCATTGATATTCTGGAAGCGAGGCACATAGATACCATTGGGTCGATATCCTTTGAAATATTGATCTGCAAATTTATCAGAAGTACCACTGGCTCCTAATCGGAAATGGTGGTCCATTACATTATGTCCCAATTCACCGCTATCGTTACCAAATCCGTTCGGAAATCGATCCGATTTGCTATTCATCATAATCCACGTACTTCCAAAAGCAGAGGCACATAAGAAGATGACCTTGGCAAAATACTCTTTGGTCTCACCAGATTCTGCATCCTGAATACGTACTCCCTTCGCTTTTTGGGTTTCGTCGTCATAAATAATCTCAGTAACAATAGACCATGGACGAATGGTAAGGTTACCCGTATCTTCGGCCGCTGGCAAGGTCGATGCATTACTGCTAAAATAAGCTCCAAAAGGACACCCACGGATACATCGGTTTCGACTCAGGCATTTCCCTCTGGTTCCAATATGCTCGGTAAGATTTGCTGCCCGACCAATCATCATCATCCGGTCATCGTACGCTTCACTGATTCGCTTTGCCACTTCTTTTTCTATACAGTTTAACTGCATGGGCGGTTGAAATATTCCATCAGGCAACTGAGGCAAGCCAGCTTTTTGACCACTTACTCCTACAAATCGCTCCACCAGATCATACCACGGAGCAATATCCTTGTAACGAATGGGCCAATCTACCGCTATACCTTCTTTCGCGTTTGCCTCAAAATCAATATCACTCCATCGATAGGACTGTCGCCCCCATAATAGAGATCTGCCTCCCACCTGGTAGGAGCGTATCCAATCAAATGGCTTTTCTTCTGTGTATGGGTTCTCACTATCCTTCGGCCACATCTGTTCAGTGAACTTTGTCATGGTATATCCCGTGCGCCGCTGCTTATCGTAGTCTTTCCATTCTTCCTCGGTCAGTTGTCCCCGATTAGGCATATCCCACGGTTCCAAATGCGCTGTTGGATAATCCCCATGCTCCACCATTCGTCCTCTTTCCAAAACGATGGTTTTTAATCCTTTCTCGCACAGTTCTTTAGCTGCCCAACCGCCGCTTATTCCAGATCCGACCACAATCGCATCATAAGTGACCTCTTCTTTTCCATTGTTATTAAAATACATCAGTCTATATTAGTTTTATAATTTTTTCCTTTCCCTACGACTAGGGGATTATCAATTGTCAATTATCAATTATTTAAACATCACAAATTTCAATTCCTTCTCTCAATGAGAAAATCGCATCCTCTCTGGTAGGTATAAATTCCTGGGCCACGAACCCATCGTAACCACCTTCATGAATCGCTTGCATAATTGCTTTATAGTTGAGTTCTTGCGTTTCATTAATCTCATTTCGCCCCGGCACTCCCCCCGTATGGAAATGAGAAATGTACTTTTTATTTTTTCTTATAGTGGCAATCACATCGCCTTCCATGATTTGCATGTGATAGATATCGTACAACAATTTAAAGTGTTCGGAGCCTATTTTTTCAGCAAGTGCTACTCCCCAATCCGTGTGATCACACATATAATCTGCATGGTCTACTTTACTATTGAGTAATTCCATTACAATCTTAACGTTGTATTGCTCAGCCATTTTGATTATCGGGTCCAGGCCTACTGCGCAATTTTCCAATCCTCTGGCATTCGACATACCATTTCGATTTCCGGAAAAACAAATGATTTGGGTGATTCCCTTATCGGCAGCCTGAGGAATTATGGCCTCGTAATCTTGTCTCAATTGTGCATGAAATTTTGGATCGTTGAATCCACGGACAATACCCAATTCACTACCATTCGAAATTGCGCAGGTTAATCCTCTTTTGAGCATCACATCCCATTCATCCGGATTGAGCAATTCGATTGATTTCATTCCCAATTCCTGCGCCGACTCTGCCAATTCTTCTAACGGCATTTTTGAATAACACCACCTGCAAGCCGAATGCTTTACTTTCCCTTTAAGCGATAATTCCTCTGATTTAGTCGTTGGAGTAGAACAAGCACCTGCAGAAATTGCTATAGCCGAAGTAGCTAAAATAGAATTTTTAATGGCATCTCTTCTATTCAAGACAAAATGGTATTAATTGTTAATTCAAGATTTTTGATTATCCAGCCCAATTCACAAATCGACAATAAGAATTTTACTAGACGCCTCAAAGTAAAAATATTATTTATGAATTTCAATTACATACCACAACAAATTTGGAATAGGTATTTACGAATTATGGTTTTTTGAAATACTCTTCTACTCTATTCAAAGTTTTCAGGGTATTCATGGTCTGTCAAGTTTATGAAGCATACAGGGTTTTCAGTGTTTTGAAAGATATAAACCTTGTAAACCACGCAAACAAACAGGTCGCAGACCATTGCGATACATCCAACAAATCCTCAAGGGGACAACTGAATTATTTAGTAGCTATTAAATTTCGTAAAGTAACTGCAATGCCTCTAGTTTATGAGGATTATGAAGTTTATAGTGTTTATAGCGTGTAGAATAATATAAACCGTAACTACACAGCCATATGTTTGATCAGATTGTTGCCATGTATTTTGTCACCATTTTTGACCAAAAATGCCGCCAAAATGAATTTTCATCTAATTCCTAGCCCAGGATTGCAATCCTAGGCTAATAATGTTAAAGCCAGTCAGACTTTTTTAATTGAATTCATATTCTGGCTGTGCAGTTACTATAACCCAATGAACAAACAGGTCGCAGACCGTTGATAAACTTCAACAATTCAATAACTCAGCAACTGAGCAACTGCACAACTGCACAACTAAACCAAAAAAGGGCAACTCCCATTTCAGAAACTACCCTATCGTTTTGTTTATATGATCATCATAGCATGCTGAACCGCACACTAATCGAATAATCCATCGTACTCCGAACTTTCACCGGAACCTGTATTGGTTTGAATATCCAATTGCTTCAAATCCAATACTTCGTCATCCGCATTCTCTTTGCCACCTAGCAGTAACAAGGTCGACTTCTTCTCATACTCTTCCAACATTTTCAAGCCTTGCTCTTCAAATATACCATTTTCCAAATCCACTTTATTCATAAAATCAGAAGACATTTCCATAAATCGTTCCATCTCGCCAACTTTATTGGATACATCATCGGCAATAACCTCCATGGCCTGATCAAACATGGCTCTCTTATCACTATCTCCTTTGATAATGCTCATGGCGCTCGACATAGCAGAATGACTAGCTCGAATTGCTTTTCTTTCCTGCTCTTTCACTTTGACCTGATCTACTGTATCTTCCAATAAAATCTCAGAATTAGAGTGCATCTTCGTCAATACTTTATACAACACGGTCATCTTCGAGTGCAATGAAGAATACTTTCCATTACTTTCTTTCAATCTTGCTGCTTTTCTGCTTGATAACATCATCGATTTTTGATCACCCAATTGCTTCGCCTTTCTGGCAATCGCCATTTGTTTTTCGATCTCTTTATTATTATCACCGACAATATCTTTCAATCTTCTCATTTGTCCCTTGAGACTTCCTATCTGCTTGCTCATTTTCTTCAGATTGTCCTTTAAATCATCGATGTAATTTTTCAATATCCCGATAGGGTCAATGGTTACAAAAATTCCGGTAATCCATCGCATTACGGATTTGTACATGTAGCTAACAAGAGTTCTCATCTTAGGATCCAGTACCATAAATATAATAGCGCCTAATACCAATAGGGAGATTACGATACTTACGGTGGAAGATAACAACCCCGCAATTAATGTCGCATTTTTAAAAAACAAATACCCCAATCCACCTAAGATGCCTATTAGAAACAATGCTCCAGTAGTTCCTTCAGGACGACTCCAAAATGATTTCGGTTTATAATCAGTATTTTCCATTTAGTCTTATTTTCTTTAGTGATGAAGATAATAGTTTTCAATAAACTAGAATATTAAATATGAATTTTTCAAATAGAACAGTTCTACAATAAAGCCCCAAGATTGATA
>JBCCVV010000073.1:0-27555 GCA_039194925.1 Bacteroidota bacterium | reverse complement strand
TGTTACAACAAATTTTAAAATTTTTAAATCTATATTCAAATGAGACAGTTTTTATTCACACTTATAATGATGAGCTCAGTAGCTCTTATGGCTAATGGTACGAATCCTTCCATTGGTGCAGAAACAAAGCCGGTAAACACGGATGAAAGTTCAGTAGTTTGGACCGGAAAAAAAGTAACGGGTTCGCATACTGGTACAATCAATCTTAAATCAGGTAATTTGGAGTTTGAGAATGGCGCGCTTACAGGCGGAAGTATTTCTATTGACATGAACTCTATTAAGTGTACTGATCTAGAAGGAGGTGGAGCATCGAAATTAGAAGGGCACCTGAAATCAGATGATTTTTTCGGTGTGCCGAATCATCCAACTGCTGACATGGCTATAACCAAGGTAATGGCAGGACAAGGAAGAGACAACTATAAGATCACAGCAGACGTTACCATAAAAGGAATAACAAAACCAGTAACCTTCGATGCTACCGTACAAAATGGTATGGCCAATGCTACCATCATTATTGACAGAACAGATTTTGACGTAAGATATGGCTCCGGTTCGTTTTTTGACAATCTTGGAGACAAGACGATTTACGATGATTTCGAATTGGTCGTAAATCTGAAATATTAAAATTTTATTTCTGAATGAAGTCTCCTAGATGGACAAGATGCAGATCTCATAGTCTGTAAAATGTCTAAGATCTAGGGGGCTTTTTATTTTTTGTACGAATAATCAAACGAAGACTTTGATCGTAAGTAATGTAATTCCACATCCAATTGAATAAAACCAAGAATCGATTTCGCACGCCAATCAGCGACGCCAAATGCACAATCAACCAGGTTACCCAAGCAAAAAATCCAGTAAAGGTAAACGCTGGTAAATCAACCACAGCTTTATTTCTTCCGACCGTAGCCATTGAACCTAAATCCTTGTACACAAAAGGTTTATCAGATTTTCCAAGTAAGGTTTTTGCCAAATTTTTCGCTTGCTGGATAGCTACCTGAGCTACTTGAGGATGACCATTCGGAAACTTTTCTTCTTCCATGTACGCCAAGTCACCAAGAGCGTAAATATTTGAATACCCTTTAACCAAATGGTTGCGCTCGACCGCCAGACGATTTCCACGACAATGACAATCTTCACGAATTCCCTCAATGGTTTTGCACGTAATACCCGCTGCCCAAATCACCTTCCTCGCTCTGATTTTTTTATCTGTATTGGTGTACACATACTCCCCTTTCACCTCTGTAACTCTTGTATTCAAAAGGACTTCAACACCAATCTTTTGCAAGAATTGTAACGCTTTGATGCTCGATTTTTCCGACATTCCCTGAAGTAATTTATCACCACTTTGCACCAAATAAATATCCACCTCGCTATTATCCAATTCTTTATAATCCTTGGGCAATATAAAGTTCCTCATCTCAGCCAGAGCACCAGCCAATTCCACACCAGTCGCACCTCCTCCAACAATCACAATATCAATATACCCTTGACGTTTCTCATAATCTGCTGTCAACAACGCCGACTCATAGTCCAGGAGTATTTCATTCCGAAGAAACAGAGCATCTTCAGTAGATTTCATGGTCAAAGAATTTTTTTCTAATTCCTTATTTCCAAAAAAATTAGTCGTTGCTCCCATACTCAATACCAAATGATCGTATTTAAGCGATCCCAAAGTAGTTTCTATGCAATTATTTTCACTATCGATCGATTTCAATTCGCAAATACGGATGATGACATTTTTCGATTTTTGAAATACTTTTCGCAATGGAAAAGATATGGAACTCGGTTCCAGACCCGCCATGGCTACCTGATAAAACAGCGGTTGAAATTGATGATAATTATACTTATCGATAAGTACAACCTCGTATTTACTTTTAGCTAATTTTCTGGCCAAAGAGAGACCAGCAAATCCGGCACCTACTATGACTACTCTTTCTTGGGGAGAATCTTTGATGTTCATCGACATATGCATATCCATTTGATCACAAAGATAATTCAATCAATATTCACAGGGGTTACAATTTGACCTTTAAAAGTCAAGATCCAATTTGCTAAATAACTAATGGCTCAGCATAGCATTTAGTAATCGCATGAATTGGTAATGATTTTCACTGTGACAATTTGAAGAGTTAAATCCTGGACAAGTCGAAATTCACCAATTACTTGCTATATTTAGCACACACAAACCTTTCCAATGAATTACTCAGTAAAAAATCGATTTCTGCGCTATGTACAGATAGATACTCAAGCAGATCCTTATTCAGACACGGCACCTTCCACAGCCAAGCAATTAGACCTTACAGAAGTACTTAGTGAAGAGCTGACCGAAATGGGAATTGCACATGAGGTAACAGAGCAAGGGTACATCTATGCCACCTTGCCCTCGAATAGTACAAAGGAAAACATCCCATCGGTATTCTTTTGCTCTCATATCGATACCGCCTACGATTGCAGTGGCACCGATGTAAAGCCCATTGTACATGAAAATTATCAAGGTGGAGATATTCACCTGCCGGATGATCCGAATCAAGTCATCAGTATTGATAAATTTCCAGCGCTACAAAATAAAATTGGCCAGGACATTATTTCTGCCAGTGGTCTTACACTTCTGGGAGCCGATGACAAGTCCGGGTTAGCATGCATTATGGACGCCTTCTATCTACTTACTCAGAATCCGAACATCAAACATGGAGATGTGAAAGCACTTTTTACTACGGACGAGGAAATTGGAAGAGGTGTAAAGTTTGTTGATATTGATAAAATCGGAGCTGATTTTGGATACACATTGGATAGTGGAGATGTTGGCCATTTCGAATTCGAAAACTTTTCGGCCAATAGTGCTTTGCTGAAAATAAAAGGAGTAAGTGCACATCCGGGTTATGCCAAGGGAAAAATGGAACATGCCAGCAGGATAGCTGCCGATATTTTGTCCCGTTTACCCAAAGACACCCTCTCTCCTGAATCAACAGAAGGTAAAGAAGGATTTATTCATCCTACTAAAATTGAAGGGATGCTGGAAGAGGCCTCGATAGAATTTATCATTCGATCCTTTGAAACCGATAAATTAGCAGATTATCAAAATCTGATCGAGGATACTACAAAAGAAGTACTAAAAAACTATCCGGGAAGTTCTTATACATTTAGCGCTAAGAGGCAGTATCGAAACATGAGAGATGTAGTAGATCAATTCCCTCATATCATCGAAATTGCTAAAAGAGCTATGCACAACGCAGGTATCAAGCCCCATATTAGCGCCATTCGTGGTGGCACGGACGGAGCAGAACTCTCACACAAGGGACTGCCTTGTCCGAATCTATTTTCGGGTCAACATGGCATCCATTCCAAGTTAGAATGGACAACTGTTCAGGACATGCAGAAAGCGGTGGATACTGTACTGGAAATCATTAAAATCATAGAGAGTGATGCCTAGCGCATTGGATTGGGAACTTTAAAAAACTTCTTTTACTATTTTTTAATAAGATCATCAAACTCATTATTGATTCTACGCGTTAGTCAATAAGAAACCAAATTTCATAGCAAATGGCTGATATTTTGCCAGCGTTTCCATTAAGTTTAGTAGCTTTTCCTGGTGAAGAGTTGAATCTGCATATTTTTGAACCCAGATATAAACAACTGATTCATGAATGTGATAAAATGGGTAAGACATTCACCATTCTACCCCACTATGACGGAAAGAAAATTCGGCATGCTACCGAAATGGAATTGGTAGAAATTGCCAGAACTTACGATGACGGTAAAATGGATATTCGAACCAAAGGAATAGGACTTGTCAAGGTAATTGACTTTTATGATCGTCATCCAAATAAGCTCTATCCCGGAGTAGAAATTGAAAAACTGGAATGGGATGATGTATCTGATATTGTCATGAATACCAAAATATTACAACAGATCAGCATCCTGTATGAAACCATGAACATTTCCAATGTTAAAATACTTCCCCCCGATAAATTTAGAACGTATCAAATAGCACATAAAGTAGGTTTTAACGTCGATCAAGAATTGCATTTTCTGACTCTTACTAAAGAAATAGATCGACAACTCTACATGTTTGATCATCTCACCAAACTGATACCTGTAGTAGAAGAAATGGAGCAACTTCGTAAAAGAGCCGAAATGAATGGCCATTTCAAAAATGTGATTCCCAGAAAATAGAGTATATTGACTTGAAGTTTGAAGTTAACGAAAACAGGTTTCGAATTCGTTTTATAACCGCTAAGAACTCGAGAATACACCAAGATTTCACAAAGAAGAATAAATCTCAGTTGAAGAATTCAACAACTGAACAATTGAGCAACTGAGCAACTTACTGCACATCAGTAGCAGTCTTCTTCGCATTAAAGTTCAACGTCAAGGAAAAAATATGGGAAACCAATACACCAGAAACAGAACCAATATTCGTAAGCGCATAATCGACTTTTAGTCTTCCTAGTTTCAAACCCATTCCAATATTGGGTTGAAATTCCAGGCTTCTCTCGATTTCATCTGTAACAGTAGGATTAATCACACTCTGTATATTGCCGATCCCTCCGCGTACAAAGACTCGATCGGCGTACCCCAATTCAAAGCCAAATGTAGGATCGATGGCAAAACTCCTGCCAGAAAAAACACCGGCTTTCGTTCCGTTCGAACTAATATTCAAATTGGCTTCAATCAAATATGAAAATGTGTTTAATTTCTTATGCATAGCCACTCCTGCAATTAATCTTGGCAAAGATATCTCTGTGCTACTCACGGGAATTTCATTATCGGTTTGCTGAAAAACTTGTTTGTCTTCTTCTGAAAGATCAAAACTCCAGGCATTAAATGTGGTAGTGATATCTCGTGCAGATAGTCCAAAACTGAAAAGATCTCCTCTCCATTGCGCTCCCAAATCTGCTCCAAAGCCCCAGGCGGTAGCGAAACTTCCAATGGTCCGATTTATGATTTTGATATTTCCACCAACCGAAAAATTGCCCTTAGCATTCATATTTCTGGCGTAAGAAAACATGACAGCATAATCACTGGCTGAAAATGTTTCAATTCGATCATAATTCACCGTACCATCCGGGCCAATAAGATTCAATGTATTTGGAATGTTATCAACACCCATTCGAATTACTGTCAAACCACCAACGGCTGATTTGTCGCCTTTAAATTTCTTAGCAATGGAAATGTAATCGTAATTGGCAATGCCACCAAACCAATTCGCATGCATTGCACTGATTTGCATCGGGGCTTCCAGCTGAGTTAATCCTGCGGGATTCCAATATCCTGCCGTAACATCATCAACAGTAGCGACCACGCTACCAAATCGGCCGTGAGCCTCGGCACCAACGCCAATATTCAGAAATTCATTAACGAATTTGGTTTGACCTTGAGCACTAAAACTAAGTAAGAATAGTGTAAGAACAAAAAGTAGATATTTCATCGGATTAGATATAGACATATTGTTTACCTTTATCATCTTCTGGTGGAAGATTATTTTCAAAATACATCCCCAGGTTTTTTCACACCAAGAATAAACGTTTTTTGGCGCTCACTATTATACAAAACTAGACATATCTCATATTAATGAAAACAAAAGAGTTAATCTTTCTATTTTTTGTCCCATTCCTGATACTCTTAATTGCCTCTTGCAAAACGGATAAAAAGGATATTCTTACCCCCATATACGATTTCACAAAAACAATGGTGGATGATTCTGCCATGGTGGTAACTGCTCATCCGGTAGCTTCAAAAGCGGGATATGACATTCTTAGGCAAGGAGGGAATGCGGTGGATGCGGCCATTGCAGTGCAATTCTCCCTAGCCGTTTGCTACCCCATAGCAGGAAATATCGGTGGCGGAGGATTTATGGTCTATCGACACCATGATGGCACTCTGAATGCTCTGGATTATAGAGAGACGGCTCCAGCAGCTGCAACGCGCGACATGTATCTTGATGCCAATGGAAATGCAGTAGCGGAAATGAGTCAAAATGGAGCATTGGCAGTTGGTGTTCCCGGAACTCCTGCCGGAATGTACGAAGCATTTCAAAAGTACAGTAAACTCAAAGATTGGAAAGCACTGCTTGCTCCTGCCATTGAAACTGCTGAAAAAGGATTCCGACTCACGCACCGACAAGTGGGTCTTATGAATAAAAACAAAGCCAAATTTGATAAATACAACACCGATCCTGTTGTTTTTAATTCTAAAGTCTGGAAAGGAGGAGATTTATTACTACAACCCGAATTGGCGGCAACCCTAAAATCGATTGCTGAAAAAGGGCCCAAGGGATTTTATGAAGGCTTGGTAGCAGACCAGATCGTAAATCAGATGAAAAAATCTGGTGGAATTATCACCCATGAAGATCTTAAGAATTACAAAGCAAAATGGCGCACTCCCATTACAACCGACTACAGAGGTCATAAAATCATATCGATGCCACCACCTTCCAGTGGAGGAATAGCTCTGGCCCAGATCCTGGGTATGGTCGAGGAATTTGATCTATCACAAATGAAATATCAAGGTACAGAACATATCCACACCGTTGTAGAAGCAGAAAGAAGAGCTTATGCAGATCGTGCCAAACATCTCGGAGATTCTGATTTTTATGATGTACCGATAGCAGGTCTGATGAATAAAGAATATCTTAAATCAAGGATGGAAGATTTTAATCCCAAAAATGCCACCTTGAGTGATTCTACTTTTGCTGGTAATATTAAAGAAAGCTTACAAACCACTCATTACTCCATTGTAGATTATGAAGGAAATGCAGTCTCCATGACCACGACCTTAAATGGCGGATATGGCTCTAAATTGGTCGTAGCAGAGGCAGGATTTTTACTAAATAATGAAATGGATGATTTCTCTGCCAAACCCGGTACACCCAATATGTTTGGACTAATTGGAGCAGAAGCTAATAAAATAGAACCTGGCAAACGAATGCTGAGTAGTATGACGCCTACCATTGTAGAAAAAGACGGCAAGCTCTTATTGGTCTGCGGCACTCCTGGAGGAAGTACTATCATCACCTCCGTATATCAAACCGTTTCCAATGTTATTGATTTTGATATGTCGGCTACGGAAGCCGTTCAATCCCCTAGATTCCATCATCAATGGTTGCCAGATAAAATTATTTTTGAAGAAGTGGGTTTTGATTCTCTGGTCATAGATAAATTGAAAGCAATGGGGCACAACGTAGCTATTCGAGGTAAATTGGGAAAGGTAGAAGCGGTTAAAACTTTAGCAGATGGCTTATTGGAAGGTGCGGCGGATATTCGGGCAAATGATGATGTGAAAGGGTTTTGAGATTGGAAAGATTAAAAAGATTGGAGGAATAGAAAACGCAGCGCATTTTTATACATAATCTTTGTGAAGTCTTTGTAAAATCGTTGTGATCTAAGTGGTTGAGGAACACAGGGCGTTTCTGCGATTCAAACAATTCCGCAACTTAAACGTCTCTTCCCTGTCCAAAAGATGCCCCAGCAAAAGCGGCCACGGCACTCAATAATGTATCAATCATAAGATATAAAACCGGAAAGTCAAAGGTGAAATTTGAAATAAGAATGATCACAAAAATAATAGCTCCGGCGATGATACCATCAGCAAATCTTGTCTTTACGGAAATCAAAGACGCAATAAGTGAAGTAAGGAAGGCACCAACAATGTGAGAAGAAATCAATAATATAAAAGCAGCATCCGGAAGGCTATCAAGATAGGTTTTCATATCCTCTGGATTGGACCAGATAAGATCATCTGGAAATTCGTAATACGTTAGTGCTACAACTCTGATAATCAGTATCACAACCAACCCTATAGCTAAGCCTGAGATAATCGACGTTATTCTTCTACCCACGGTGTTTTTACATATTGCCCTCTGCAAATAAACGCATTATATGGCTAGGTCTATATGGTTTGAAAATATATATGTTGTTGTTATATATAATCGTCTGAATGCAACTCAATAATATTTACTGAAAAGACAAATGATGTATATCTGATTACTTAATTCTTACTCGGAATTCTTTTAAGTGTCTCTAATAAAAAAGACCAGTACTTCTGTACACTGCTGATTTGCACCCGCTCATCTGGCGAATGTGCACCTCGAATGTTAGGTCCAAAAGAGATCATTTCCATTTCAGGATAATTCGTTCCTAGAATTCCACATTCCAAACCGGCATGACAAGCGTATACATGTGCTTCTTCATTGAACATTTCGGAATACAAATCCATCATTAATTTTACAATTCCAGCATCAGGCTTTGGTGTCCAACCAGGATAGGAGCCGCTGTATTCCACTTCTGATCCAATCAATTCAAAAGTACTTTTGATCGCTTGAGCCATATCCATTTTTTCTGTATCTACAGAACTTCTTGTGAGGTTAAGGATTTCATACCTTCCATCTTTCACAAGCACTCTCGCTAGATTATTTGAAGTTTGAACCAAATCGTCAACATCTGGACTCATTCTGTAAATTCCTGACGGACATGCATAGATCGCTCTCAACAGTTGTCTCTGAAATGAAAAATCCAAAACCTGGCCCATTGCGTCAGATGGTTCCAGCACTACCTCAAAATTTTCATCAGTAGTCATGTATTCATTGGTTAGCTCCCTTCCAATTTGTTCTACTAATTCTTCTAATTTTGGACGATCCGCAGAAGAAATTGCCATAGCTACAACTGATTCTCTGGGTATCGCATTTCGCAATCCTCCACCATCAATCCAATGAATTCTAATTTCCAATTCTTTGCTAAGTTGTGTTAGAAGGCGATTCATCAACTTATTGGCATTCCCTAGACCCTTGTGAATGTCCATACCGGAATGTCCCCCCGACAGTCCTTTTATAGTAACAAAGAAACTCTTCATATCCGGTGGTGTTGCTTCTTGATTGTAGCTGCCTAATGCCGTAACATCAATGCCTCCAGCACATCCAATCGTTAGCTCGTCATCATCTTCCGTATCGAGATTGAGCATAATCGAAGCATCCAAGAGCCCTCCTTTTAATTCCAGCGCTCCGGTCATCCCAGTTTCCTCATCAATTGTAAACAAAGCTTCCATAGGTGGGTGTGGAATATCCGTTGAAGACAGAATTGTCATAATCGATGCCACTCCAATTCCATTATCTGCCCCAAGCGTTGTTCCTTCGGCTTTAATCCAGTCTCCATCAACGAACATCTTAATCCCTTCCGTTTCAAAATCAAAAACCGTATCGTTATTTTTCTGATGCACCATATCAAGATGACTCTGCATCACCACCGTTTTCCGATCTTCCATCCCTTGAGTAGCCGGTTTTTTGATTATAACATTTCCTATATGATCAACATATGTTTCAAGATTTAAAGATTCGCCAAAACTCTTGATAAATGCAATGACACGTTCTTCTTTTTTACTTGCTCTGGGAACCGCATTTAAATCTGCAAAATGATTCCAAAGCACCTTAGGTTCTTGACTTCTTACAGCTTGACTCATTGAATATTTTCTTTTCTGTACAGCCTAAAATTACGCTTTCTTTTGGGAATACCTACGCTTAAGAAAAGCAAATAAATTTAAGTCCCAACCATTGCCAGCAATAAAAGCGACAATTGAAACTAACCTTTCAAAAAGTATGTTATCTTAGTTCAGAAATCACCTTAAACTCAATTATAAAACAAGTAATTATGACTAACGGCGAATTAAAAGCATATATTGAACGATTCAAAAAAAACCTAAAGGAGGTTCATTCGACTAAAGAATCTTCAATTAAATTTTTGAAAGAAGTGGGAATTCTTGATGAAAATGGAGATTTGTCTAAGAACTATCAAGAAAGTCCATCTTAAACAAGTTCTCTTTAAAAAGTACATTAACCAATTACAAATTTCTATTATGTATTCTCCAAAGAATGGACTAGTGCTAGGTTTTCACGGTTGTGATCAGGAACTAAGAGATCGTATAGTCTCGAAACAAGAACTTATTTTAAAAGCAAGCGATAATTCTTATGACTGGCTTGGTAACGGGATTTATTTTTGGGAAAACAATTATGAACGGGCTATGGATTTTGCTGTTTTCCTTAGCCAAAACCCTCCCCACAACAAAAAGCAAAAGATAAAGAATCCAGCCGTACTTGGCGCAATTATAGATTTAGGATTTTGTTTAGATCTTTTAAACAACAAGTTTTTGGAAATGCTCTCTACCAGTTATAATATCTTACTTTTTTTAGTAAAAAAGGATGGTATTAAAATTCCTCAAAATTTACCCCTTAGAGAAAACGGCGACCTAGTAAAGAGATACTTAGATTGTGCCGTTATTGAACAAATCCATAAATTAAACAAAAAATACGACGAGAAGAGTTTTGATTCGGTTCGAGGCGTATTTTTTGAAGGAGAAGACCTATACCCAAATGCCGGTTTCAAATCAAAAAATCATATTCAAATTGCCATTCGAAACCCAAATTGCATCAAAGGCTTTTTTATTCCACGGGATATGGATAGAAACTTTTTGGAAGTATAATTCTCTTGGACATACAAAACGTACAACCCTCCTTTATGCTCTTCCTGAATCCTTGGAACAGCTACTTCTCTGAGTTTCATTTTTACATGTTTGTGCAATTTGTATTTTTCTTATAAATGCTTGTTTTAAAGCTTAAAATTCTCCGGGAATATCAATTACACATTACAAAAAATACTAATTTTGCACTTTGAAAAATCTAAACAAATCCTGCATGATTTTTTTCTTCAATACTTCCACCAACAAAGTATTCGCCCTCCAAACCGACACTTCACTCTCAGAAGAAACCACCGTCAGACTTTCATGGCTTTTTGGCAACGCTACGCTTAGCGAACAATCTTCAATCTCCGGAACATTTATCGGTCCAAGAGCGGCTATGATCACACCGTGGAGCACCAACGCTGTTGAAATCACACAAAATATGGGGATCCATGGTATTCAACGAATCGAAGAGTTTTATAAGGTCGATGCAGGGCATAATGATTTTGACCCCATGATCTCACAAAAATATAATGGCTTGGGCCAGGGAATCTACACGATCGACATAGAACCTGAACCCGTAACACCCATAGAAGATATTGCAACCTACAATCAACAAGAAGGTCTGGCACTATCACACGAAGAAGTCAATTACCTCAACGATCTTTCCAATCGAATCGGACGAAAACTAACAGATTCAGAAGTATTTGGATTTTCGCAAGTGAATAGCGAGCACTGCCGACATAAGATTTTCAACGGTACCTTCATAATCGATGGAGAAGAAAAACCAACTTCATTATTTAAACTAATCAAAAAAACATCAGCGGAAAACCCAAATGGAATAGTATCTGCTTATAAAGACAACGTAGCATTCGTAGAAGGACCCAAAGTTGAGCAGTTTGCTCCCAAAAAACCAGAAATTCCTACCAATTATGAGCTCAAAGTATTCAACTCGGTAATTTCTTTAAAAGCTGAAACCCACAATTTTCCCACTACCGTAGAACCATTTAATGGTGCAGCCACAGGTTCCGGAGGCGAAATACGAGATCGATTGGCTGGTGGTAAAGGTTCGATCCCAATGGCGGGTACCGCAGTTTATATGACTTCATACTCACGGTTGGCCAAAAACAGACCTTGGGAAAATAACTTTCCAGAACGGGATTGGCTTTATCAAACTCCTATGGACATTTTAATCAAAGCTAGTAACGGAGCCTCCGATTTTGGAAATAAATTTGGACAACCGTTGATCGCTGGTTCATTATTGACCTTCGAACATCAGGAAGGCTTGGAAAATCTTGGATTCGATAAAGTGATAATGTTAGCCGGTGGTGTTGGTTATGGAAAAGCAGATCAGGCGCTAAAAGATACGCCCCAAACAGGTGACAAAATCGTCATCCTCGGTGGAGATAATTACCGAATTGGAATGGGAGGTGCTGCGGTTTCCTCAGCGGATACTGGAGAATTTGATACCGGAATAGAATTGAACGCTGTACAACGCTCCAACCCTGAAATGCAAAAAAGAGCTGCCAATACTGTTCGGGGAATGGTTGAGAATGACATCAATCCTATCGTCTCTATACACGATCATGGAGCGGGTGGACACCTAAATTGTTTATCGGAATTAGTGGAAGAAACCGGTGGACATATTGATCTTGAAAAGCTGCCTATCGGTGACCCTACGCTATCCGCAAAAGAGATAATCGGTAATGAATCTCAAGAACGAATGGGTCTTGTGATCGGCCAAAAGGATATTGATCTCTTACAAAAAGTCGCAGAGCGTGAACGCTCTCCCATATACTTAGTTGGAGATGTAACCGGCGATCATAAATTCACATTCGAATCTTCGAAAAACGGAGAAAGACCAATGGATCTCGAACTTTCAGATATGTTTGGATCCTCACCAAAAACCGTAATGACAGATTCTACTTTAAACAAAGCATTCTCTCCCATTGAGTACGATAATTCTAAAATACAATCTTACATAAGGGATGTATTGCGATTAGAGGCCGTTGCCTGTAAGGATTGGCTAACCAATAAAGTGGATCGTTGTGTGGGTGGAAAAGTTGCTGTGCAACAATGTGCAGGTCCATTACAACTACCATTGAATAATTGCGGGGTAATGGCATTAGATTATGCCGGAACTTCTGGAATTGCTACATCAATGGGGCATTCGCCAGTAAGTGGATTGATCAATGCATCGGCAGGAGCTCGTAATGCAATCGCTGAGGCACTCACCAATTTGATTTGGGCCCCTTTAGAAAACGGATTAAAGTCGGTTTCACTTTCAGCCAATTGGATGTGGCCATGTAAAAACGAAGGGGAAGATGCACGATTATACGAAGCTGTAGAAGCAGTCTCGGAATTGGCAATTGCACTAGGAATAAACATCCCGACTGGCAAAGATTCTCTATCCATGGCTCAGAAGTATTCTGACATGACAGTACTGGCTCCAGGTACAGTGGTAATTTCTACGGTTGGTCATTGCGACGATTTCACAAAAGTTGTCGAACCTGTGCTCAAGATTGGTGCCGGGTCTATATACTACATTGACTTTTCTTCCGATGAATTCAAATTGGGCGGTTCTTCTTTTGCACAAACCCAAAATAAAATTGGTAGAGAAGCACCAACCATCAACAGTGCAGAGGTATTCATCAATGGCTTTGAAACTATCCAGGACGCAATTCGTCAAAACATGATCGCAGCAGGACACGATATTTCTTCAGGAGGAATGTTAACTGCATTGTTAGAGCTTTGTTTTTCTGATCGAAATCTAGGAGCACAAATCAACTTATCTGATTTTGATGGAGAGTTAACAAAAATCTTGTTCAGTGAAAACTGTGGAATTTTGGTTCAGGCTTCCGATGATCAATTAGAACAATTCCTGATTAAGCAGGGTGTAGATTTTGTTAAAATAGGAAATGCGATTGCAGAAGAAAAACTAAAAATCAAGTTTGAAGAAATTGAGGAAGTATTTGATATTAACGAAATGAGAGATATTTGGTATGAAACATCATATCTTTTGGACCAGAAACAAACCGCAAACAACCTTGCTCAGGACCGATACGAAAATTATAAAAATCAACCCTTAAAATATACTTTTCCAACTGGTTTTGATGGAAAAATGCCTGCGATTGATTCCACCAAGAAAAGACCTCAGGCAGCGATCATTCGTGAAAAAGGAAGTAATTCGGAAAGAGAAATGGCCAATGCTATGTATCGAGCAGGATTTGATGTGCGAGACATACATATGACCGATCTTATCACGGGCAGAGAAACATTAGAAGATGTGCAATTCCTGGGAGCCGTCGGTGGATTTTCGAATAGTGACGTATTGGGTTCGGCCAAAGGATGGGCCGGAGCATTCAAATACAATGAAAAGGCAAAGTCTGCCTTGGATAATTTCTTTGCACGAGAAGACACACTTTCGATTGGTATTTGCAATGGTTGCCAATTGTTTTTAGAACTTGATCTGATCAATCCAGATCATGAAAAGCTTTCAAAAATGACATTTAATGAAAGTCACAAACACGAAAGTGCGTTTACTTCTGTCTCAATTCAAAAGAATAATTCGGTAATGTTGGCGAATTTTGAAGGTACCAGATTAGGTGTTTGGATTAGTCACGGTGAAGGAAAATTCAGTCTTCCGATGCAAGAGGACAAGTATAATATTGTAGCCAAGTATGGCTATGATGCCTACCCTTCCAACCCGAACGGAAGTGATTATAATGTTGCCATGTTGGTAAGTGATGATGGCAGACATCTGGTCACCATGCCACACATCGAGCGATCATTTTATGCATGGAATTGGGCAGATTACCCAGAAGATAGAAAGGATAAAACAAGTCCTTGGGCCGATGCTTTTGTCAACGCGAGGAAGTGGTGTGAAATGATGAATACTTCTGCCTAGTTAGTGGAGTAGAGATTTTAATTTGGAAACAACATTTCTGAAATCAAATTTTTGATGTATAAAGTTCTTTCCCTGCATTGATTTTTCTTCTCTCAAAGAGTCATTATTGGTTAGACATGCTTCTATCTGGTCGGCAATACTCCGTGGATCATTTGGCTTGCATTCCCAAACATACTTCCCATCATTTGTTACTTCTGGCAAGCCTCCTACTCCAGTAGTAAGTGTTGGTATCCCTACTGCCAACCCCTCCATAATAGTAACTCCTAGTGGTTCATAACGTGCTGGGATACAGAGCAAATGACTTTCGTACATAAGATCGATCACTTCCTTATTTGATAAAATACCCCTTACTGAATAGCTCACATTGGCAAAACGCACCAGCTTTTTATTCACCTTTGGACTCGTTCCCACTATATTCAAATGGAATTGGTACTTTTTCAACAATCCAAGAGCAGTAATTAAATCAGGTAAGCCTCCAAGTTCGAAATCATTTTTAACAAATAGAATTTGGATTGGTCTTTTAGAAAAATCCATTTCGTATGCCCTGAATTTATCGTCCAATCGTATGCCTTGATACAAAACGGAGAGGTTTTTTTTCTTCACATTATACGTTTCTAATATTCTGTGGTGTATATGCCTTGAATTGGCAATGACATGAATTCCAGATTCTAGCACTTTTTTTTCAAAACGTCGTAAAATATGCCGACGTATAAAATCAAAACGAAAAGTCATGATGACCTTCATGAGTTTTTCATCATGAACAAAAGTGTAGCAGGGTTTGTCCGTATTAAATCCGTAAGCTAAAATTGGATTATTAAATACAAATACATCAAAATCGGTTTTACGAGAATCCAGTTCTTTTTTGAAATGTTGTATTCTGAAATACTGCCAGAGCTTTCGTTGATACCATTTGGGTTTTCCAGAAATCCGAATAATACGATCACCACCCAACGTATCTTCGGACATAATGTAAAAATTAGATCCTCCTAAATCATAAACTAATTTTGCAAATCTTGCAGCCCCATTGGCATCATTTTCAAAAACACCTGTTACAAACAAAACTTTCATTCTTCCTTATTTTGATTTGCATTGTAACTCCATTTGGTTCTTATAATACCAAAATAACCAGCCATTGGACCTATATTATCAAGATACCAGTTCGATAAAGCGTATTTTTTTTCAAAAACCAATTTATAACCAGATTTTAAAAAATTTTTCAAGGCTCGCTCAAGCATGGAGCCTATTAAATTACTCCATCTGAATTTTTTCATAAAAGGATCAATCCTATAGGCATCCGATCCTTTGGCATACGCAGAATTGATAAACCAACTCAACTGATACTTATGTTCTCCCACCAAATGATCAATTATTAAATTGCTGTTGAATCCTATAGAGTAATCTTGAAGCGCCGCTTTTCTTTGCAATTCGGATTCTTCGCCATACCCTATTTCTTCTCCTTTCATACCTAAGGCGATGTTAAACATGCCTAAATCCATAAGCAATTTTTTCTCTAGTCCCATTACTCCACCACTTATATAGTCATCTCCAATAGCTCTTATACCCAACGGCCCTTTTACAATATAACTTACCATTCTATCTTTCATCCAAACCGGTGGCTTTGTCAAGTACCAAGGACGGAAGATTCCGGTAAAGAGTTTAAAATCATACTCGTTGATCATTTTGTGGTATTCGGAAAGTGTACTTTCTATCAATTTTGCATCGTCATCAATGTATAGAAGCCATTGCGATTGTGACGCTAATGCCCCCCGATTCCTGGCATGGGACAGACCAACTTGTGATTCATGGACGTATCGTAAATTCGCTATTTTCAATCGAAATTGATTAAAGACATCTTTGGTAGAATCTGTTGATCCATTATCAATCAGCAAGACTTCATACTCCTCTTCCAAATCACCGAATTCAACAAAACTTTGTAGGCAATGGTGTAAGATCTTACATCGATTTCTTGTACAGATAATAACTGAAAATACCATTGCTACAATTTAGAACTGAAGGAAATATACATTTCATACAAACAAAAAATCATAAATCTAATACCTTTTGAGCAACATCCGATGAAGGCATTTATTTTCTTTTTTTACCTATAATTAATTGAGTTGCTTGAGCTTCATTCGAAATCATATGATCCTCAATGATGAAAAAATCCTCTAGATAATCCCTGAACTCTTGAAAAGTCCATTCTCTAAAATGGGATACATTCCTTGGAGGCCCGAATTTCCTCCTGTCCTTCAATAAATTTCTATCCGGTGTGCTTATGAATATGTAATTAAAATTTATTGTGTTTAATAGTTTTTGTAATGTTTCTGTCGGATTTTCCAAATGCTCAATTACATCCGAAAGGATTAAAACATCACAATTATACCTTGCATCTTCATCAAAAGATTTCCACTGCTTATGGTTATACTTTTGTTGGAGAAAAGTGAGCGTAGGTTCAAGTTCAAAGCCTATGGTAGTAAAGTCATTGAAGTATTTTATCAATTTATATCCCGAACCGCACCCAAAATCTATTATGGATTGAAACCCATGAGTATTGCTTATTTCCTTTGCTTTCAAATACACTTCATCCTGCCATTCATCTGTATTCTTGGTATCGTCAAAATTGATCACTTGTTTTCTGTGGTGGTATCCTCTCTTAATATTGTATTTCTTCGCAATAAACAGGCACTGCATCATCCCTCTTAAATACCAGAGAAAGTCTTCCGTGTAACGATACATCATGAAAACTCATATTTATTCTTCGGAACTATAAATCCCAAATTTGTATTCACATCTTCCACTTTAAACGAAACACAATTTTCATCCGCAATGAAGTCTTTTAATCCATTGCCAAAATAGATGGCAACATTGTATGTTCCAAATTTAAGCCTCGGTTGTTCTACTATGATTTTAACCTTTCCTTCCTTCGGGTAATGATTTTCCAGCTTAATTCCATCGATGGAAGGGTTCCCGGCAAAAAGCTTTTCTCCAGTTGAATTAGAAACAACATATCCCAAGTGTGGCATTTGATTCTCTTTTTCAAATTTGTATTCGACTTCGATATTTAAATTCTCGGAATAATTCACATTTACCGATTTTAAAATACTGTCTTCTGAATATCGCTTGAATCCAGGATTAATGGTCGTCTCATTGTACAATCGATACACCTCATCGGGAGTACCAATTTTTGCAATTTTTCCGCAATCCAATAATATTACTTTGGAAGTTAAATTCCGTATTGCTCCTTCCTTATGACTCACGAATATTACGGTTTTACCCGCATGTGCCACTTCGTCCATTTTTCCCAGACATTTTTTTTGAAACTTCGTATCCCCTACTGCCAATACTTCATCCACCAACAAAATATCCGTATTCAAATACGCGGCAACGGAAAATGCCAATCGTACATACATTCCAGAAGAATAGTGTTTTACCGGAGTGTAGATAAATTTCTCAATGCCCGAAAACTCCACAATCTCATCAAACTTGGACCTTATCTCCGATTTACTCATACCCAATAAAGATCCATTCAAATAGATATTCTCACTGCCTGTCAATTCAGGATGAAAACCTGTTCCCACCTCCAATAGCGATGTTACTCTCCCTTTCAGAATCGCAGATCCTTTTGTAGGATACGTAATTCTTGATAAGATTTTGAGCAGCGTACTTTTTCCCGCACCATTATGTCCGATTATACCAACAGCTTCACCTTGCTTAATCTCAAAGGTTAGATCATCCAAGGCCCAAAATGATTCTTTCTTTTTATTCCAGCGGAATGCATTACTGATCGCTCCTCTCAGGGTATACGAAACATTACTCCCAATCGCATACTCTTTTGAAAGTCCTCTTACTTCTATGGCTGTTTCGGTATTCATATGATTGCAATCACTTCTAAATTATGTCAGCCATTTTATATTCAACTTTGGTAAATAGTACAAGGCTCAAAAAGAACAGCACCACCATGATCAAAATGGAATAAATCATCAATGAATCTGGTGCATCACTTCCTAATAACGACCATCGAAAACCTTCGACCACTCCTGCCATTGGGTTAAGATAATAGAGCAACTTATATTTTTCGGGAACACTGCTTGCCGAATATGCAATGGGTGTTAAAAACATACCCACTCTTATCAACATTGGAATTATAAATGAAAAATCTCTATACCTGACCGTAAGTGCACTTACTAAAATACCTCCGGTAAGACCAGAAATAATGGAGAGGAGGATAAATACGGGAAGCCAGATAATATTTTCACCCGGAAATGCCTCATAATACAGCATAATCGCAAGTAAACATATCAATGTGATAATCAGATCTACCGCTCCGGATAATGCCTTGGACAGGGGGATTGCAAGTTTAGGAAAGTATATTTTTTTAATCATGTTTTGGGAACTAAGAATTGATCCCCCGGCCTCACTCACTAACGTAGAAAAATAAACCCATGCAGACAATCCAGTAATTGTAAATAACACATGAGGAATACCATTTGTATCTACCTTTGCAATTTTTCCAAAAACAAAACTTAGGACTGCCAAATTAAAAATAGGATTGATAAACGCCCACAAAAGCCCTATATATGCTTGTGCATATTTGACTCTAATGTCTCTCCAAGCCAGAGAAAAAACCAATTGCCTATAGCGATATAGTTCCTTAAAATCAGGAAACCATGATCTATTGTCAGCACTTATGATTGTTTTTTCCATTGATGGATAAATATCCACAAATATGATGGAAAAAGTTGAGTAATAAAACTGAATGCGTGTTGAGGACCATTATCGGATAATCACCAGCTTCCCAAATCCTTCCTTGAATAAATAATCCGTATTATCTTGACGTGGATCACTGAAATGCTTGTAATCCGAACCATCAATTTTCTTGGTAATTACTTGATAGAGGTAAGTGCCATTGGCCAGTTTATCACCAAATTCATCTCTACCGTCCCATTTGTATTCTGTTCTATTCAATCCGATTCGTAGTGGGCCCAATTCTGCAGCAGTAATTTCTCTTACCACTTTACCCGAAAGCGTCATTATTCTAATGAGTACATTTCCTGGTTCGTCCCTACCAGTCAGGGTGAAAACAAACTGCGTACTAGTACTGAACGGGTTAGGATAATTAAACACATTGGAAACCATTTCCTCATTGTACACTCTAAAGCGAACTTCGTAATTTTTATCACCGGAACTATTACTGGATTCGTCTCTTGCCTCTACAGTTAATTTGTATTCTCCATCTTCCAATAATTCTGGATTGTACTCAATTCTAGATTTATTCTCTTCTCCTTGATTCGCTGGATAAAAATCCAGTGCTGGGTCATCAATCGTTATTTCCCGAACATCACCATTTGGAGATTCTAAAAGAATGGAAAAGTTTTCTGGGCTTTCCAGTAAAATAAAAGGATTCTCATCTTGCAGCTCGATTAAGATTAGAGGATTAGAGGAAACGATATCCTGATCCATAATTACAATTCCATCAAAAGTCACATTTAACAATGGATTGATTTTATCCGGTGTAACCTTAAATTCATCCAATCCAAAATTGTTGAAGTAATAATCCTCTCTAGGCGATCTGGCCGTATTGATGTCCAATTGAAATTGATAATTCCCTAGCAGCTCTCTTGTATTGTAGGTAAAATTGATCGTCTGTGATTCTTTACTTTTCAAATCAGGCAAGTCTCTCGTTTCGGTGATGACATTATTATTTTCATCAATAATTCGATAATCGACCTTGACATCTGACATATCTTTTGTGGAAAAATTAGAAATATCATAAACCAATCTCAAATTATCACCTTGCTGTAAAGAATCTGCATAAAACGAATAATTCTGTGTCGAATTCAACGAAACATCACCAAATCCTTCATAATAAACTCTTAGTTTTTTGACTTGCACGGGACTCACATCCACAAAATCATTTGCGTAATATTCAATTTTCAGATAAGGGTACTGCGTTGCATCAATTGTTGAAAGATCTAAATTCGAATCCGTCACTTTTTCGAATAAAAGACTCTCCTGGCTTTGGTTAATATCGTACCCAAAAACATTAATGTAGGCGGTATCAAAAGACATAACGGTGGATTCATCAATTTCCCATTCAATTTCATTCCACGATTGAGCTGGACCTATCACATCTGTTTCAAAACCTCCTTCAAACCAAAATCCAGGAATCAATTCGGTAACGATAATTGCATCTTCTAAACTATCCGCAATGCCCTCAGCTAGGGGGCTTACTCCTTTCTGATAAATAAATCCAAAGGGTAGTGCATGTCCCAATTCCTGCATTTTCCTAACTTCAATGGAACCTTCCGATTCCAGAATATTAAAGATATTTTTGCCATTGTAACTCAGAGAATCAGAGGCCCATTCATCCACATGAAAATCAGAATTGGCATCTTTAAATATGGTATAGATACTTACGAAAAATTTATCCGGAACCACTTCTTCAAGGAATTTCATCAGATTAATACGATTTTCCAAATTGTCCACTTTGTAGTTAAACGTAATCGCTGGCACCGTATAATAATTGATCGCTCCATGATCTCCAGGCACGCCATTAAAGAAAAATCTACCTAAAGTATCAAAAACTGTAACCCCAATTAACGGACCTTTTTTCCACTCAAATGCCTCTCCCCACCAAGAGTTGTTGATTTGAAATTGTGGAGGATTATCCTGCACACGAATTCGATTATCAATTTTGATCTCCTTAAGATTCGTAGCAAAGTAAAACTTCCGATCTCCCTTTAAAGACATATTCTCGAAATCATCCTTCAGATACTGATAATAGTGAGATTGGTTCCACCCTTCTCGCGACTCAGGATCATAAATAAAAGAGCTTTCGCTCCAAACACTTCCAACTCCCGTCGTTGTGCTATCCGGACTTATTCTCCAATAGTAAACCCTTTTTGGTTCCATAGCAAAATCCAATTTCCATTCTACTATCCCCTTTACATTCAACACCTCCTTCTGCTTAAAAAATGGAGAATTATACCCTTCTGTAGTATCAATTTGAATTACAAACCTTTGATCCTCACCAAGTGCGTTGTACGTAGATGCCACAAGCGATATATTGGATTCATTTACTATTGAAAACTCCTTTGGATAGATCGGTACAGCACTATTATTCAGTATAAAAAACTCAAATCCTTCCGTTCCATTTTTTGATACCAGTTTATTGTTAAATTCTGCATCAGGTGAAGGTAATTCCTCAATTTCATCTGATGCATCAACTGTAACCTTAATAATATTCTTTCCAACCAATCGATTTGAAGTGATTGGCATTTTAATACAATACTCCTGATTATAGAGTGGAATTTCAGACCTTATCGTAGTATCGGAAGACAAGTTGCCACTTGGATCAAAATGCTCTATTAAAATATCATATTCGCCACGATTGCTTTTACCTATATTAGCCACATCAAAACATACTTCAAAATCTTCTTCATAGGTATCCACAAAGGTAGGTATTGTCTTAATCGAACTGGCATCCGGAACCACATCAATAGATGGAAATGACGCCAGCCGTACCGCAGGATCACCATGTAAGGTTAACTGTTGAAGAAAGGTAACAAAACCGTAATTAGGAATATCCGCGAATTCTTCAATTACATTATTCAATACTGTACCAATTGGCTTACCATAATCTTCTCCACCTAAACGTCCATAATAGCGTACGGCGTACTCATACTGCTGCCTCACATACGCAGTACCTGAAGCTGCAATAAAACAAATCGCCCCTCTTTCTCCACTAACAATAAACTGCTCTGAAATACCTTCAAGACTTGTGTGGATATTACCCGAATAACATCCCAATGAAAAAATTAAAGGGTATCTTCCTCTGTTTTCATATTTATCAATATTGTCGATGCTAAAATCAAACTTCCCAACCGAAGAATGACCAAAAAAGGTAATGATGGAAAGACCATTGTTGATCAAATCAAATATCTGATCAGAGGTAGACTCTTCAATCGCTTCAACTGATTTTTTGTAGAAGGTGGTTACATCTGCTCCAAACATGTTATTCTCAAGTGTATCTTCCATTACACGCAGATTATTCGCTAAAGTTTCCTGCAAAGTGGCGTCACCTCCACTCAAGTGCAATACTTTCTTTTGCCATTGGCGATCCTCTATAGTGTGAGGCAAAGAAAGATTCAAATCATGATCTTTTATTTTATCTAAATACTCTTTTATCTCGTTCGCATTTTTAGCAGCTAATCTTCCGATTGGGTAAATTGGAAGTGGAATTTCATCAGAAGCCAAAATCATATTATCAGACCCGGGATTTCCCCAGGTGGGTATAAAGGCATCTTGATTTTCCTCAATTTGTTGGCTGGTGCGGTTCTCTCGATACTCACGACCTTTTCCTATGATGAACATAAATTTGGGTTCCTCGTAATTCTCTTTTGTCCAGTACCCATAATTTCGAAAAGCAATAAAATGGCGATCCACTCCATAGGCAAATTGATCATACAATTGGTCCACATTTGCTATGACCGGTGTATACGATCCTCCGATTACGGAAGCACGATAATTGGCATATTCCTGCACCCAGTCCGTCGCGTCTTGATTTCTTAATTCTTTACTTGATATTAATATGTAATCGTAATCCGGATTATTGTAATCCACAAATTCTCTTTGAGCCATGGACACAGGAGCCCCAATCCCAAAATCACTACTCGTCAGATAAATTCTCTTCTCCATTTGTCCCGGTGGTAAGAAAAACCCAATTTTACCATCATTTGTAACTTCAGGCGTGATTCTTAGATCACTTTCCAGATCATAAATCACAGGAATGTCGTTTAAATTGTAGCCATCAATCTCAAAATAGCGCTTTGTATTTGAGGCTTGAATATAAAACATAAAGGATGTATCTCCCTCTATATCAAATTCTCTTGGGTACGTCACACTGGCATAGGCAATAATGTTTTTATCGGCAGCGGAAGCATTTCCTGTCAAATCTAATCTCAGATTTGATCCACTTATTTCGTCGAAGCTCAAATTATATTCCTTTTGAACTACCTCGGTTTTTTCGTGCTGAAAAGTTTCTCTATCGGTATTATTAATCTTTACTGTAGTGGTATGAGCCGTACTATTTCCTCCAAATCGTATACTTACTGTAGGACTCACACCATTATCCACAGCCTTGCTTAATGGAATACTTATAGTGTTTGATGACTTCAAGCCTGAGCCATATCCTTCGCTTGCTACGAAATTGGAAAACCTAACTTGATTGCTGTCCTCAACTGGTTTATATTGCACTGTAGACTCTACCACCATCTCCTGGTGCATATAAAATGATTCAGGATCCAGATTGCTAGCATTTAAATCTGTTTCTACCGTTGAGTACAACAGTGGATTGACCTCCTCTTCTACGGTGATAAAATAGGCGGATGCATTTGACACCACACTATATTCCGGATTGAGAATGGATTCCTCATCCAAATAAATAAACCGATCAAGTTCACCCCGATTCCGGAACCCAAAAAATTCAATATACTCTTCGTCGACATCCGCATAAAAGGAAACGCTTTTGCCAAGATGATAAACAACTAAATTTTCAAGACTAGTTTCGTTTAGTGAAAGTCCATTTGCAATTAAGTCTTCTTTGGAAACTCTGTAAACCCCGTCTTCTTCGATCAATAATTTGACATAGGTTTTTTCATAATCAATCCATTCATTTCCATATAAAGTCTCTCCATCAATTTCCATTTGAGCAGATATGGAAGTGGAAATTATTACAAAGAGAATTAAAAATATACCTCTCATTTCAGTATAGATTTTTCTGTTATGCTTTTTATTATATCGATAAACTATAAAATCGTGTGATTAAAATTAAAAATCACATGAATTTAATAAAATCTCAGGGTAATTGTTGGTGTTTGGCGCCTCAAACTGGTGTAAAAGTCGGTCATTTCATGCATAAAACGTAAATATTCCGACATTTAGTACAAAGATGCCAAAATCAAAGAATTAAGATAGAGAAGGAAGGGAGAAAAAGCGGCCAAAAACAGCACGTTAGGGTTAATAACTTTTTAGATTCAAATCTAAAAGAATAGACTTTTAGAGCATGGTATCCATTGACCTTGTATAGGAATATATTATAAAATGTTTTGTAAGAACTTGTTTATCTAATTGAAGCTCTTTTTCAAATCTAAAGTAGAGACTTTGAAACTTTAAAAAAGCTTACAAGTTGTGAACCGGTGACTTGCCAAGAAATTACCTTTTTTTTAAATTCTACTTCAAGACAAGTTAGTTTGAGAAAGACATATTGTTGACGTTTAATGACAACGTGCTTCGAGAATTCGCAAAGGTGGCAAGAACAAATTTCTATAGTCCTCTATTCTTTGCAAGCGTTTAGCAATCCTAAACCTTCCTTACTGTTATACAGAAATGCCTTAGCGAAGAATAAGGCTACTTCAATAAAAATTTCACTTTTCATGCTTCTCACTCATCTTCTTTTTTATCCATGCTTGCCTTGAAGTTTTCAATATTGAAAATAGAAGATGTTTTTTTCTTGATTTCAAATTGGGTGAACTCCTCGTTTGCTTCGAAGCCGTAGCCATAACTTGTATCTCCCTTCATAGGTTGTGATATTCTTACAAACTTATTGGTAGATAATTTCTGATCATTTTCATTCCAAACTAATTCTGTAGAGGTAAGCATTTCCTCTTTACGATTATAGAATTTGGCATTGCCTTGCGCTATAACTTCGCCTTCTTTTTCATACCGTACAGCACGATCCGCTTCCAACCAGCTAGTCGGCTTGCCCGATGGACTTAAAAACTCTACATAGATGCCTTCGGGAAAAACATCTTTTGGTTTGGATCGGTCTAAATACCTTATCATTTTATCAGCAGTAATTCGCACCTTGACCTGGGCCGAATCGCTATACCATATGGTGACGAATTTCGCTTCTTCCTGTTTGAGGAAGTCGTTGGTTGTAAGGGCATTGACCTCGTTAATGTCGTTTGAACATCCCACTGCTATCATTAGCAAAATCAACGTAAAACATTCAGAAATCTTCATCTATCGGACTACTGTAACATCTCCCGAAAAAGTGAGTGTCTCTTTATCAAAGAATCGCACATTTGCCATCCAGGCATATACCCCCGGGTTGACCTTCTTATCATTGAAATAACCATCCCACCCTTGCAATGGATCATTGATGTCTGGACTTCCTTCATACATTAAGTTTCCCCATCGATCATAAACTCTTAGAATTTCAATTCCAAGTGCCGCCGGGCCTCCGAATATGTTAAAGAAATCATTATTGCTATCATCATTAGGACTAAATACATTGGGATAATATACCGGATATACTATATTGACCAACAACTGTACTTCATCCGAAGCCCTGCAGCCATTCTCATCAACTACCGTAATGGTATACGTAGTTGTTCCCGGCGCAATAACCTCAGGATCAAGACAATCGGTACATGTTAGAAATGAATCCAGAGGACTCCAAGAGATAGAATCGATGAAAAAATCAGATATCACAGTTGCATCTAATACAACACTTAATCCCAAATCGACGGTTGTATCCGGTCCCGCATCAACCGTAGTTTGCGTAGGTTGCAGTATATCCACCATGGTTACATTCATACATCCTTTCTGATCAACTATGGTCAAATCATACTGTCCCGGAGGCAAGTTTAAAAACCTTGGGTTGGGTTGAAAATTGACACCATCAATCGAATATTGATAATCTGGACTTCCAGAGGATCCTTCAGCCAAAATTACCCCATCTTCATCTCCAAAACATTGTACATCAGTAGGAAATCCTTCTACACTCAGAGTACTTGTATCCTGACAACATGCATCTACAAAAAACTCAACGACCTGTGTCACCAAACACCCTCGACTACTTTCAAGCGTAAGAGCGGCCACTTTGTCACCAAAAGAATTGTAAACTGTAGAATGAGGACCTGCTCCCGAAGCCGTAGAAGGGTTAGCTCCTGAGCCAAAATTCCATACATAATTCACAATTGGATCAGGACCCGGATCTGACAAATCGGTAAAATTAATTGTTTTATCGCATTCGAATTCTGCTGCGGCTTCCACTTCAAAATCAGCCTCAGGTCCAAGAAACGTGCCCGTACCCCCAAATTCAATAGAGAACCCCAGCCCGTTGTTGGTAAAGTTATTGATCAACATTCCGTATGTTCGACCAGATTCCATATTCAGTGGAGCGATATAGTTATTGCTATTACCAAGACATCCACCCGTTTCCGTAACATCGGTCTCACCCTCACGCATTCCGGTTGCTCTGTTGCATTGCGCCCATGTATTCACGGGATCGATCTGCCCATTGGTAACATTCGCTCCAGACCCCATGCACCTCAGCTCTATCCGGTTATCACAGTCTCCTACCCCATTGGGCAATTCAAATATTACAAAATCCAAGTCATCCACAATCTGCTCAATACCCAGGTTGGCTGGAATGAGTTCCATGGTAAGTGTACCACTTTCGTCACACTCCCAAACATACCAGGATGAGGCCAATTCACCACCTATGCAAGAGCCATTTGCTTCCGTGGGATCGTCCCCTTGACTATTCAAACTTTCTACAGTAAATGGATCTTTGTTGCAAAGAACTACCGCCTTGTCACAATCCGATTCAGGTGAAGGAGTAGGCGTAAAATCATCAATACACAATTGGAACGTACCTTCAAGCGCATCAGCCGATTCCACCATCAAATAATATATTTGGCCTATAATAAGATTGGATATTACAAATTCATCCGAACTTCTTGATTTCCCGGGAGAACAATTCACAAAATCACCGCATCCTTCAAAGAGGGCCATTCTGGGAAAACCCAGCGTATTGACACCTACCCCATCTCCAAACACTCGAACATTTATAGCAGGTTCAGTAGGTACGAACGAAAACCAAACTCCATTCTGATAATTCAGAAAACAAACATCATTAAAAGTGGGATCTGGCATGGCACCGACATTGGTAAATTCGGCAGGGGTAGAACAATAACCATCAATATTCGGGATAAACGTGGCAAATTGACAATCGTCGTTTTGTACCTGTCCAAAGATCGGTACTGCAATCAAAAAAAGTAATATGGCAAAATAGTGCTTCATCCTGTCTTTTTATTTTCTTCCTAATCTACAATAAATTTCACACATGATTAAGTATTAATTGAAAAATACATTTGAAGAGGCTTTCTATGATATATTTATTTTTTTAATAAAAATTT
>JBCCVV010000072.1:0-27700 GCA_039194925.1 Bacteroidota bacterium | reverse complement strand
GCTAAAAGAAATACAACAATTAACCTATAGGCTACCTTCAAGTGGCAAGATTGTTGAGCATCTTTTAAACCTAAATGAAGATCAAAAAACGCTGATCAATTTGGTACAATAAGTTTTGGGTCATGCAATGTTGAAGTCAGGAGCACTATGACCCTTCAAAAAGAATATATACGTCTTCAGTTAAAGCAGTTTTCACTATCATGCCTATTAACTCAAATGATGTTTCTTCTTACCATTTTTTGGTATCCTTTATTTCGTTCCAATTCGGTTTAACAATTTTGTCAATATGAAATATCCTTAAATCAATATACTCTGGTAATTTCTTGTATAATTTCTTTTTGCACAGATGTTTTGCCAATTCCTGATGCCCCGGGAATTGTAATTATCATGTTTTGGATTTTATGAGGGTCGTTTTCATATTTGTTTCGTCCGGTTGGTGATATGACATTTTAGCAAGCTCCAGATCTGGAGTAAGAGGTTCCTATAATATAGTTTTTTCAATTGTTTTTTAGTATTCAGATGGTTGCCAACAGAAGAATAGTGACAAATAGAACAGAATAAAATAAATAAACATCGTGTTTACTTAAAAATACTTGAATTTTGATAAAAATAATATAAGTATCTGATAAACAGTCTTTTGTGTGCTAATCTATCAAAATTATATTCGTGTATATCCAGATATAACCGAGTAGAAACGTTTATACCCATTTAAAATTCGTTTTTCGAATCATCTTGCCCTCATCTTTGTATCGACAACAAAATCAAACAGCCATTACGGCGATTTAATTTTTATCAATTACTCATCCCGAATAAATAATAGGGATATAAAAATTTACATTATGAACAATTTAAAGAACTGCGTACAGTTAATCGGTAACCTTGGAAAAGATGTTGAAATCAAAGAAGTTGCTTCCGGAAGCAAAGTCGCCAAATTCACATTAGCAACCAATGACTATTACAAAAACAACAAGGGTCAATTGATCAAAGAAACACAATGGCATTCTATCGTTGCATGGGGCAAGATGGCGGAGAATATGTCAAAGGTTTTGAGAAAGGGAAGTAGTATTGTGTTGAAAGGCAAACTGGTACATCGCAGCTATGAGGACAAGGATGGTAATATAAGATACCTGTCAGAAGTAAAGGCATATGAATTTATGAATATGTCTAAGCCTGAAAAAGAAACTACACCGTTTTAGGATTCACTGTCGAAAAGGAGAAAGTGAATGGCGCACGATTGGATTATTTTTTCATGATGCACCAATTACAAGGATTGATACCGTACACCATTGCTTTTGTGATGGCCAATTATCGCACATTAGTCGAGAGACCAATTACTTTACATTCGGTTATTTCCTTACTCATGCAATCTGATTTGAGCTATTTACTTTCGGCCTTTTCGCTTTCTCTATTCCTAAAAGAATATCTTATATTTGTTTTCCTTAATATGTTTTCTACCATGGAGTTTAGAGCATCTCCGAGGAAAACATATTTAACCATCTCATAAAAATTAAAAAATGTCAAAAGAAAGAGAAGAAAAACTAAAAGCGCTTAAGCTTACAGTTGATAAACTAGATAAGACCTATGGTAAAGGTACCGTGATGAAATTGGGTGATAAGCAAGTCATAAGCACAGACGTAATTTCAACAGGCTCATTGGGACTTGATATCGCACTTGGCATAGGCGGATTTCCAAAAGGGCGGGTAGTCGAAATATATGGTCCTGAGTCATCAGGTAAAACTACATTGGCAATTCATGCGATTGCACAATGTCAGAAGAAAGGAGGAATTGCCGCATTTATTGATGCTGAGCATGCATTTGATCGATTCTATGCCGAAAATCTTGGTGTAGATACAGAAAATCTACTAATCTCTCAGCCGGATAACGGAGAGCAGGCATTAGAAATCGCTGAAAATCTTATTCGTTCAGGGGCTATTGATATCTTGGTTATTGATTCGGTTGCCGCTCTTGTGCCAAGAAGTGAAATCGAAGGCGAAATGGGAGATTCCAAGATGGGTCTTCAAGCGAGATTGATGTCTCAGGCACTTCGAAAACTTACCGGTACCATTGGAAGAACAGGTTGTTGCTGCATCTTTATCAACCAATTGAGAGAAAAGATCGGAGTAATGTTTGGAAACCCAGAGACAACTACCGGAGGAAACGCATTGAAATTTTATGCGTCTGTACGGATAGATATCAGACGATCAGGATCTGCTATCAAAAACAAAGAAGGAAATGTAATCGGTAACCCGGTGAAGATGAAAGTGGTGAAAAATAAATTGGCGCCACCATTCCGAATTGCAATGGCAGATATCATGTATGGAGAAGGAATCTCTAAAAATGGGGAAATTTTGGACTTGGGCGTTGAAAATGAAATAGTGCAGAAAAGCGGTTCATGGTTCTCTTATGAAGGAACGAAGATTGCACAAGGAAGAGAATCAGCCAAAAACTTTTTGATCGATAACCCAGAAGTGGCAGAAGAGATCGAAATGAAAATCAAGGCTAAATATATCGGAGAAGAGGAAGATGTCAAAGATGAACAGCCTGTTGCTGCTGGAAATTAAATATAGAAAAATCGATTATACTAGAGCTCAATTAATTCAATTGGGCTCTTGTTGTCTATACAACCTACATTTAATACGTCATAAGTTTTAAGATTCTAATACCTTTATAAATAATCAGTAAAAAATAGATTGAAGCTACTATTTGCCAGTAAGTCGAATTTCCAGTACAATCGTGATCTGATCCTTTTGAATGGTTTGAAAAGGAGATCAGATGTTGAGATTGAGACCTTTCAAATAAAAAGAAGAGATTGGATTGCGTTCAGACAAATTCGTAAAAAATCTAAAGAAGTAGACTTTGTTGTCGTACCCTCATTCAGACACAAAGATGTGGCTTTTGTCAAGTTTGCCAGCAAGGCACCGCTAGTATTTGATCCTCTAATTTCAAAATACATGACCCGTGTTTTGGACTATGGAGTCAAATGGAAAGGTCCACATAAATATATCGTAGATTGGTTTTCATACTACTGGCCAAATATCCTGATCTGGGATACCGAGTCCCATGGTGAATACTTGCAAAAAAAATATAGGATTAATAAGCCTATGAAACCAATCTATATTGGAGTAGATACAAGCAAGTTTTACCCAATTCACCGTCCATCCTATCAAAAAACGATTATAGGCTTTTATGGAAGTTTTAATCCACTTCAGGGAATCGATAAAATCATAAGAGCAGCCCATCTATTGAAAGGTGAACCATCCATTGAGTTTAGAATTATTGGAAATGGATCAACCTATAAAAAGGTAAAGGCATTAGCCGATGAATTGAATTCTGGCAATATTAAATTTTTGCCACCTGTTCCCTATAATGAATTAAATCAGGCCATTAACGAATTTGATATCTGTCTTGGAGTTTTTGGAGAATCAATAAAAACCGACGTAGTCATTCCCAATAAAATATACCACTATGCAGCAACGCAAAAATGCATTATAACGAAAGATACTCGCGGAATCAAAGAACTTTTTCAACATGATCAAAACATAGTATTAGTTCCAAACGATCCGAAGCATCTAAGTGAAGCCATAATGTCGTTAGCCAATAATATCGAAAGGAGAGATAAAATTGCTCAATCAGCATATGAGCTTGTTTCTGAAGAATACAATCAGGATAAAATTGCCGCTTCATTTATCGAATTTTTGAGAACTTGCTCCTGAATTATGGACAAAAAAGATGTCACAAGACGGATCAAGAAAAAGGCCCAAGAACTTGGCTTTATGGGAATTGCCGTAGCTAAGGCGGAGCATATGGATGAGGAAGCAAATCGACTGGAACAGTGGCTGAATCAAAATTATCAAGGTGAGATGTCTTATCTGGAAAATCATTTTGAGAAGCGCATAGACCCGACGAAACTTGTTCCAGGTTCAAAATCTGTAATAAGCTTGATGTACAACTATTATTCAGAAAAACATCAAGAAGACCCTGATGCACCAAAAATAGCCATGTATGCCTATGGAAAGGATTACCACAAAGTCGTAAAGAAAAAGCTGATTCTACTTTTCAAATGGATTCAAGATGAATTTGGTGATATCCAGGGTAGATGTTTTGTGGACAGTGCACCCGTTCTTGAAAGAGACTGGGCCAGAAGGTCTGGATTGGGTTGGGTAGGCAAACATACCCTTTTGATTAACCCCAAAATGGGATCGTATTTTTTTCTGGGAGAGATCATTTGCGATTTGGAACTTGAATACGATCATCCGATAAAAGATCATTGTGGAACATGTACCAGATGCATTGAAGCATGTCCTACAGATGCCATCAATAAGGAAGGATACTTAATGGATGGAAGCAAATGCATTTCCTATTTAACCATTGAATTGAAAAATGATATTCCAGAGATTTTTTCGGATCAAATGCAGAACTGGATGTTTGGTTGTGATATTTGCCAGCAAGTCTGTCCATGGAATCGATTTTCTTCTTCACACAGGGAAGACAAGTTTCTGCCCAAAGATGAACTGATGTCAATGACTAAAAGAGAATGGATAGAAATCACAGAAGATGTTTTTAATCAATTGTTTGAAGGATCAGCTGTGAAACGAACGAAGTTTACAGGCTTAAAAAGGAATATTGAATTTTTGAAATAAGAATGATACTTCAAGACACTAAAAGTCCATTCCTACACTAAAATGAAACTTAGGATCCTGAGCGATTTTTGTTTCTACGCCAGTCGCATAATCTATTCTGAGGAAGTATCCCAAAATCTTCATTCGAAGACCTGCACCATATCCCATAACAAGAGGATCTCTAAAGTATCTTACAGTCAGATCAAGTACTGGTGGACTCTCCAGGGTAACCGTATTCAATGGATTTTCGTCGTCATATGGAGACGAACCATGCCATGCGGTACCAATATCATAGAAAAGGACCATTTGAATATTTCGAAGGAACGAACTGCCTCCAAAATTCCCCATAAAATAGCGGAATACCGGCACTCGGATTTCCGAATTGATGAGTGCATAGCTAGTTCCATTTCTTACATTTGTATCAAATCCTCTTAGATGGAAGATATTGGTTTTGTAGGCAAAATTCCCTTGAGGGATATTAATATTGTCATTAAATGGATTTGAAAAAGCATTGTTCACTCCTCCCAAATAGTAGAGATTTCTTTTGTTGCCCAACGAGGTTGCACCCGCGGCTCTCAATGCAATGACGGAGTGCCTGAATAACGGAATGTAATGTCTTGCATCATAACCAAGGATTGTCGTAAATCCGGTAGATAGATCGAATTCTGCTCCATCAACCAAATCAAAATCAAATTCATTAATTGCCTCAACGAAAAATTTGTATCGCGTACCATGTTTGATATTTAAAGCAATGTCAATGGTATTGTCGTAGATGTATTCCAACTTCCCAATGAATCGTTTTTCATTGGCAATTGGCTGACCAAATGTCTCTTCATCCACGCTCTGCGAGTAAAACCGATCAAATCGAAGTGAAGTTGTAAGTCGGAGGCTACGATAAATCGTAAATGGGTATTTCAGTTGCACCATCCCTAAGGTTGATACCTTTTTGGCTCTCCATACAGGGAATGAAGTATCATCGACGATTTCTGTCTGTGATCTTCGATATAGCGCAAACTTTTTATCAATTAACCTCTTGCGATTTTCGAAAGTCAGGAAATATTCAGAACCGTTAAACGACAATGGAAATCTCGCTCCAGCGACCAAACTATAATCTTCGAATATGTCTTTAATGTTGGCTTTTAATAAGAAACCCATAGGCTGCACAAGCAATTCATCAGCATTTCCAGTATAACTTTCCAAGCCCTCGAACAAAACTTCATTATCCAGTTTGGTTGTAAAATTATCCAATCTAAATTTAAGTCGTGATGCGGTAGCTCTGGAATAGACAAAGGGTTCAATTTTCTGATCCTTTTTATCTTCCTCATCCACAACAATTGCCTTCAGTGGAAAAGCTTCGGGACTGCGAGTTTCGACATTCGTTGTGATTTTTTCCAGTTCTTTCGGGTCTTCATACCTGGATTGAAAAAGGTATCCATCCTGCATTTCTTCTTCCAGCTTTTCCGGGGCATACGGGATGAAAACTTCGTCGTTGTTCGTGGGTTGGTCATTGAGATATTCCCTATTGTTGTATCGAGTATTTGCAGTAATCACAGGTTTATTCCAATCTACTTCTTCCAAGTAGACATTATAAGCTCCATCTCTGTAATAGGTGTAGACATGCTTATTGCTTCCTGGGATAGCGTGATGCCTGATGATATTTCGATCCTTATTGGAAACAGCAAAGTAACTTGATGGATCAACGGTCGATACCACATATCTATTCATCATTCCATTTTCCGGACTGAGGAATGAAACCTTTCGATTGGCGATTGGATAGGGGTAACGCTCACTAATCTTACTCGTATTGGTTATTCGTTTTAAACTTTTATCATCGGCTTCCAGATCGTAGAAAAAAATATCAAAGTGACCCGTCGGTAAGATCGTATCGTACTCCAAAGCAAAAATGTGATCTCTTTTTCGATTGGAGCTAAAAAGAACACCTTCTTTGCCATCCAGAACAACAACTTCGGCATCTAAATCATCGTAAAAATCGTTTGTGATGCTTTTATATTGTCGATTTTTGGAGTTGTAGTGGTACAAATCCGAGTATCCATTTCTATTGGCCGAGAAGACATATTGCAGATCGTCATAGTAAGACATGGAAAAGATACGTTGCAAATCAGTAGGGATGATCTGCTCCATGTATTCATCTTTTTCGAGATTGTATTTTCTTAGTTTGATTACATCTTTATGTTCATATAGTATGGATAACTCCAGACCATTTGGATGCCATGCAATGATCGGATAATTATAGTCTGTGGCCTGGACTGCATTTTTATGACCATATTTGAAAACGGTTTTTTCTTTTCCTGTTTCCAGGTCTCTGATTCGCACACGATACTTTCCAATTTCATTATATGCGTAAGCCAGCATGGTCTCATCCTGCGTAAGTTTCAACGAACTAACTGGAACATAATCTTTATTCTTGAGGTCAATTAAATGGTCTTCATCATTTGGATCAAATTGGCCTTCTTCTTTGTCAAAATGTTGTTGATAATAATTACTCCATTCTTCGTAGATCGCATCCAGATCATTATTCAATACATATAGGATAGCATTATCAAGATTACGGGTAATGCGAGTGAGATAAAGCAAGTTCGATATACTTGATTTTCCATAGTTCTGATCCAGATAAAACCACATCGAATGTCCGGCAATCTTAGGATAGTCTTCCGATAATTTATTAAAATCCTTGTACTTTTCATTTTGATAAAAAATATCTCTCAGTTCATCATCCAATTCAAAATCCCAGTATCTGCCGCAGTAAGAAATAATTCCCTGTTTGTACCATTCCGGTAGATCGAGTAACACCGCATTTTGTACGATTTCCTGAAAATTGTCACCAAAGAGCATGGCACTCAAGTAGACGGATGCGATTCCCTCTCGAATCTGAACCCTAAGGTTGTTATGATTGCCATCGAAATAAACAAACATCTTGTTACCCACTATTTTGGTTTTGCCCGCCTTTGAAGTGAATGTTTCTTCCAGACCAATATTGCTCTGTTTGAGGTCAGATATATCGGTATAGACGATAATCTCCAATTTATCATTGGTTCGGTGTTCCATGATATTTTGAATTTCATCGTGATCCAATTCCGCCATTTGAATGACAGGCTCTGCGATGTTTCTTCCTTTTCCATACCAAAACGTAATAAAGTTCTCCGTTTCGTATCTCCACCAATTGTTGAAGTCATCGTGATGTTGCACTCTGTTTTTACCAAAATCTGTATTAATACTTTGACCCGAAACCGATACGATCGAAGTCAAAATAAGCACAGCAATCGGTAATATATACCTCATAAAATTTCAACAATTGAATTATAAAAAGCGATTAATTGAATCTACAAAATAGAAAAAAGAGCCTGTTGATTGAAGATGAAACGTTTTTTTTATGAGAAAAGGTCATTGCAACGAATTTTTTTTATTTCCGGATGCAAAATGATAACATGGAAGAGACCATAATCTGAACCGTTTTTGATTATTTTAATTTTATGAAGAATCGCTTGAATTGCGCAACCACAGAACAGCCATCTTTGTGAAAACCTGGTGTCGTTGTGGTTAAAAAATTGAGCGTATAGAAACAATCTATCCAATTGCTCTAAAGGATAACTGGAAAACGCAATCTCCTCAATTTTTCAATTCACTCCAATTTCCACTCTTTCTTCTAAACTTTTGCCTATTCCTATTTGTACTACTTCAAGAATTGTATCTTGGCATTTTTATTATAGTGTTTCAGACTCGAAAATTATTTAATCGGGCAACAACGTAAAAATCAAGCTACTGAACAAAGACATCGCATGTCATCAACGCTTTCAAAAATAAAAGCCCCGATCAGCGCAGAGCTGAAAGAATTTGAGAAGCATTTCAAGGATTCTATGAAGAGCAATGTGGCGCTTATTGACAAAATCACGTACTATATTGTACAACGAAAAGGGAAGCAAATGCGCCCTATGTTTGTGTTTTTAAGTGCCAAAATGTGCGGTGAGGTGAATAAGAGTACCTATTTGGCCGCTTCGTTAATAGAAATTTTGCACACCGGTACATTGGTGCATGATGATGTGGTAGACGACTCCATGGAGAGAAGAGGTTTTTTCTCAATCAATGCACTTTGGAAAAATAAGATTGCCGTTTTAGTCGGAGACTTTTTGTTTTCCAGAGGTTTTTTAATGGCCATTGAAAATCATGCATATCGTGCCTTGCATATCTTGTCCGATTCTATACGTCGCATGAGCGAAGGGGAATTACTACAAATGGAAAAGGCCAGAAAGCTGGATATCCATGAAGATCTGTATTATACCATCATTCGGGATAAGACTGCCAGTCTTCTGGCATCTGCATGTTCGGCCGGTGTAGCTTCTGTAACAGAGGATGAAGATTTGATCGAAAAGGGTCGGAAATTGGGAGAAAAGATTGGAATGGCCTTCCAAATCAAAGACGATTTATTCGATTATGGTGACGGGGATATCGGAAAGCCCAAAGGCATAGATATAAAAGAAAAAAAGATGACATTGCCTCTGATTTACGCCTTGCAAAAAGCCGAAAAGAAAGAAAAGAGAAAGATCCTAAACATCATCAAAAAGGATAGTACTAAGCCCAAAAAGGTGAGCGAGGTAATAGAATTTGTGAAACGACAAGGTGGTTTGGAATACGCTCAGGGTGTTATGAAAAAATTTCAACATGAAGCTTACGACTTATTAGATGAGTTTCCAAAAAATGATTCCAGAGAATCTATCCGAGCGCTGATCCAATATGTAGCAGAGCGGAAAAAGTAGATTTTAGCCATACAACAGCACAAGGTTTTCACCAAGCAATATGTGATTTAATGCTGTTTTCCGAAAACAGTAAATGTCAGGCAAGACGATGCCTCGAAGCGGTTTGAAAATACAAATCTTTTCTCGAAAGGATGACCCCACTCTTCTTCTTAATCTCTCGAATCTCTTCAATTTTATCCAGCCTTTGACGACACTCGGGAGAACTCCGGTCCAATCTCTTGAATCTTTCCAATCTTTTTTCAATCTTTAATAAAAATTTGATCGATATGGCATTTTTTAGTTTTGGCAAGCGCGTAAAACCGAAAAAGTTCGATTACATCCCCATGCATTACGATGCTGCAAAGGAAGAATTGGAAGCGCGGATGGCTAAGTATGGTGAGACGGAGATTTCAGATTCAGAACTGACCAAAGCTCGAATTAAAAGCGGATTCCGACTCAAAGCAAGAGGCAATCAGGAAGCACTGCGTACAGGGAAAAGAGAGGCTAATATTCGACTATTTATTATTATCATAGGCTTGATGGTGATTTCCTATTACTTCCTTCAATCCAATTCATTTGACATGATGATCGACCGAATTTTGAATTGATCCATTCCAAAAATCTTGTTTAGTAGGTAGTCATGGGATGTGAAGAATGTTTTAACGACGGCTTTATTGGTGCAGTAATCCTTATGGCTGGTCTGCATGGAGTTTTATTGGCGGCTATTCTGACTTTTGGTAACAATCTCAAATCAAAATCCAATACCTATCTGGCCATGTCGATATTAGGTATTGCTATTATTCTGAGTTTTGAGTCTAGTTATTATTTAGGAGGCTACGGCAGCATACCTGAATTCATTTTGAATTTGCCTATCTATCTTCGAACACTTATTCCGGCAGGACTTTTCTATTTCATTATATTTCTGATTGACCCAAATCATGAGTTGACCGTATTGGAGAAAATTGGGTTCTATGCGATATTGTCGGAAGTAGTGATTGAGTCTATGTATTATCCAGCTTCATTTCTATCGTTTGATGAGGAAGTGGTCAATGCGTATATTTCCAGTGTTGGAGAACTTTTAGGGTTGGTAACGACTATAGTTTTGTTGCCATGGTGTTGGCATAAGATCAATTATTATCAAAAGTATCTGTATGATAACTATTCGAATACATACCGTAAAAGTCTTGGGTGGCTGAGGTATTTTCTGGTTGTTTTTTGTGGAATTGCACTATTATGGCTTTTCGCTTTCTTTTTATCCGAATTTGGATATGAAAACTATAGCGAAGGCATTTTTCTAGTGATTATGTTGTCCTTGGTTGCGACCCTATTTTTTACGGGATACTACATGGTTCTTCGGCACGATTGGTTTCAGATTGTTCCCATTATTAATTTAACGCATGAGATAAAATCTTCGGCAAATAAATTATCATCCAAAACGGATGTCTATCACAAGAATTTGATGGAATTAATGACGGTGGAAAAACTATTCGAGGATATGGATCTAACACTCGACCGATTATCCGAACGGTTAAAAATTAGTGCGGGATATCTTTCCCAAATCATTAATGAAAAGGAGCAAAAAAACTTTTTTGATTTTGTCAATTTCTATCGGGTAGAGGCAGTAAAAGAAAAACTATTGGATGAAAACTTTAGTAATTATACGATCATGGGAATTGCCTTAGAGAGTGGATTTAAATCAAAGTCTACGTTTAACTCTGTGTTTAAAAAAAATACGGGGTATACACCATCGGCTTATCGAAGAAATCAGGTTTAATCATTCAAGATCTTCGAATTGAATACTATAAAATGAAAGAATAGCTAATTGAAGTGAGTCCAAGAAGTTAGTATATCTCTGTAAATTCATTTATATCATGTACTTTTTTCTTGATAAAAAAGCACCAAAAAATCAAGACAGCTTAATGCAGCCCTGCAATGCTGCTCCCACATCCCAAAAAGCTGTCATGGCCACGCTTCTTTTCACTCTGTTTAAATAAGAACACCTCGAGAATCAAATTTTACAAATTTAGACGTATCCATTTTAGTAGTTTAAAATGATAAGGCTGTACTATTATTGATAGTCCGGGGAAGTCAAATACGTACGAATTATTCTAATTTTAATCGTCTCGCACCTCAAGTTTCCCATAAATTAGATATTTGAAGCTCAATTAAGTTCAGACAAAAAGTAAACTAGATATGACCAGAAAAGAATTCATTAAGATGTGTGGGATTTTAGGAATAGGAATTCCATTACAAGCTTCGTTAAAATCTTGTAGTGACAATTCTGGATCTACTGATTTTGAGGGAAAGGTAATCGTTATTGGCGCCGGAGCGGCTGGACTAGCGGCAGGGTATTTTCTTCAACAACAAGGTATTGATTATGAAATAGTAGAGGCTTCTTCGGTGTATGGAGGCAGAATGAAGCGGGATACGAGTTTTGCAGATTTTCCTATTCCATTGGGGGCGGAGTGGCTGCATGTGGGTACGGATGTATTTGCCGAGATTGTGAATGATTCTTCGGTTAATATAGATGTGACTACCATAGGTTATGATCAAGAAAATGACGTTGGATTGTTTGAAGGAGAAGAATTATCACCGGCAGAAATGGGGTTTACCATTGATCGAAAATTTGTTAATTCGACCTGGTTTGATTTTTTTGAAGAATACATTGTGCCATCGGTACAATCCAAGATTCGGTTTAATACTGCGATCCAGAATATTGATTATTCAGACGACACCATTCGGATCACTACGGCTGATGGTGAAATTACTGCCAATAAGGTGATCATGACTGCACCTTTAAAAATACTACAGCTGGGATTGATCAACTTTATGCCCGCACTTCCAAATGATAAGCAAGAGGCCATTGACAATGCTACGGTATGGGATGGATTCAAAGCATTTATTGAGTTTTCGGAAAAATTCTATGAGACATTCACGGGCTTTACCATAACTCCGGAGGATGCAGGACAAAAGTTGTATTACGATGCAGCGTATGGTCAGGATTCAGATAAAAATATTTTAGGCTTATTTTCTGTGGGTACTGGAGCAAGCCCATATTTGTCATTATCTGATGATGAGTTAAGAGATCAAATGTTGAGCGAGCTTGATGAGATTTACGATGGAAAAGCTTCTGCAAGCTACGTCAAACATATTTCACAAAACTGGAACAATGAGCCTTTTATTCAAGGGGCATATTTGTATGATAACGAAGATTGGCAACGCGTGCAAAAACTAGCCGAATCTGTTGATGATAAAATTTTCTTTGCTGGTGCAGCTTATGGATTTAGTGATGACTGGTCCAGTGTACACACTTCGGCACAAGCGGCAAAACGAGCGGTTGAAGAGATTGTGGGTTAAAACTACTGTTTATTAATCTATTGAAAAACAATGCCATATTCCTATGCTTTCTCCATTTTTTGGGAAAGCGACCTTGCTCTTTTACTTAGCCTGCTTGATTTTCTTATCGTTTTGTGACCATATTCAATGATATTGTATTCATCGGGTTTGATTGATACATGCACGGGATCGTAATGACCTTCCAGTATAATGATGGGGATGGTTTCTTTAAATACAAGTTCAAATTCTCCTGATATATTGGTCATAGCTGCATTGATGTAGGTACCGTATTCACGTATTTGTTTTCCGATGAATACTTCTCCAGATTCTTTATCAATGATTTTACCACGGATTACTTTTCCAGGTAAATCAGGAATAGGTTTGAATGTGGTGCAACCTGATAGTGTGAGTAAAAGTATGGCTGTATATATTTTCAATTTTAAGTTCATAGTACATTCAAAATAGTCTCAAGTCCATTTCTGTTTTATTCCATATAAAAGGATTGCTTAGATTAAAGACGAAATAGCATATACTACCAGGCTTTTGTGAATATTCAAGTATACAATTGATAAAACAGGCAATACTGATTTGTCATCATTTTTATCAAAAATACCGCCAAAATTGTGTTTTCAACTTATTTAAAGCCCTTCAGGATTATTGGTCAAAATCCGAATATATGGCAATATTCATTCTTCGACTCCTATTATCCCCTAAGAATTACAAGGATTTAACGTAGAAAAATGCTTGTTCCGAATTATCGGTACAAAGAATTCTATTTCCTTCGTCAAAAACGATAGTACCTCCCAATTCTACGATCCGGTTTTTTGTGTTTTCTAAATTTGCTACTGCAAAAACACTGACCCAGTATTCGTATTTGCCCTTTTCTTGATTTGGAATTTCATAAATATCTGAGATGTGATTCCCATTATTAAATATCGGATAATAGCCTTCGCTGAATTTTTTGATTTTCCATCCAAATAGATTTTGATAAAAAGGGATTATAGTGCTTGCATCGGACACATGTAATTCATTCCAGACCAATGTATTCGCTTCATTTACAGTCCGAGTATTTTCGATGGCATCACCGGCATAAATGGTAAAACCAGCGCCTTGCGAATCTCTTATCAAAGCAACAGAACCTAAGGACTTTTCTGCATATGCCATTTCAATAATTGCGCCCAGGTTTTTGGCCTTTTCTACCAGATATTCCACATTTTCTACTTGCACATACGTCATCCAAAAATGAGGCATGCGCATTTGCTTGAATTTTTCTGGTGTTTCGTACAATCCAACAACTTGTTTTTCATCCTTATACGCTACAAAGTAACCATTGGCCTCGTAATACTTCCAACCAAATACGGCTTCATAAAACGCCATTGTTTTCTCGGGAGTATACGTGGAGAGGTCGGCGTAAATGATATCGTTTAAATTCATTTTTCTATCTTTTTCACTCTGATAAAAGTCCGATTAAGTAATGGATTTTTGATCGGGCATCCAATCCGGAGGTTTCACAAACGCCAGGATTTTATTGGGTAGGCCTTTGATCTTCTTCAATTTTCTAAAAAAACGACTAAGACCATGAAAGAATACTTTTATCGGATTTACACTGTTTAAAGGTTCCGATATTCCGTAGATTACTTTTTCATTTTCGGGTTCGAATGTACCCAATAATCGATCCCAAATAATCAGGATGCCGCCATAGTTTTTGTCCCAATATTGTCGATTGGACCCATGATGAACCCGATGGTGTGAAGGGGTATTGAAGATGTATTCGACAGGTTTGACGAATTTGCCAATAACTTCGGTGTGCAAGAGTGTTTGGAAAACCTGTACAAAAACCTCGGATAACAGCACCAAAATCGGATCAAAGCCCAACATGACCAAGGGCAGTGAAAATAGGATAGGCATTATAGCGTCCAAGGGACCAAATCGATAGGCTACAGACATATTAAAATGGGGCGAACTGTGGTGAACCGTATGTGTCGCCCAGCCTATTCCGATGCGATGCATCATGCGATGCTCCCAATAATAAGCAAAATCTGCCAGCAAAACACATGAGATAATCGTAGCCCAGTTGAGGTTCAGATGTGGCAGGCTGAAGTTTTGATAAATCCAGAAATATGCTTTGGTCACTGCCAACAGTCCCAGGATAATCTCAATGGTGAAGAAGGCCCCAAACGTAAAGATATTGGCAAGGCTATCTAAGACAAGATCTTTAGACAATTGTTTGAGGTAGGTGTAGCGAATCAGCTCCAGCGCAAAGAATGGCAGTATAATGTAGACAAAACTCCATTCATTGAGGATAGAAAACCAATAGTCAACGTCTATCCAATCTAGTTTTTTAGATAAGAATTCGATCATGATTATTGTTTTTTCCAGGTTTCAGTATCGCTATATCCGTAGTAATCATAGCTAAGGGAAAAACTCGTATCGCTTATTTTTTTAATCTGGCATTCCACTTCATACTTTTCACCTTCATATGCTATGCGGTACATCCCCTTCGCCGAATTTCCGGAGAAAGGTTTGATGGTCAGGCTTTTTATCTCTTCCGCTTTTTCGGAATATCCGTTTTCATCTTCATAGCGATAGGTATAGGCATTGTATACTGATCCTTCTTTTTTGATCTTATAGACTACTGCACCCGTAAATTCTTCGCTGGTATATTTCACTTTCCATGTGCCAATTAAAAAACGAACCTCGGGTTTGGATTCAGGATCTTGGTCGAGCGGTATATCCGAATTGGAAGTGTGTGCTTCGTGTCCGTAAACATTTTCATTGGCAGCAGGCGGCATTTCAGATTTAAGAGGTTCGGCTTCGTTTTTGATAGTACTCGCAGATTGATTGGCATATGTAAAATAATGCGCAAAGCCGGCTAGTATAAAAATGACTATTGTGCTTCTAAAAATTAATGTTGAACTTTTCATATCGATTATTTTTCAACAAAAGTAGATCATCGGATTACGGGTTCTTTTGATCTAAATCAAAAAATCACCTCTTTGATCTTATTCTGCTAAGCGTTTCTTGTGATATGCCCATAAAGGTGGCAATGTATCCCAATTTAACCCGCTGCTCAATATCTGGGAAATACTCTGTTAACAGTTGATATTTTTCGCGAGCAGAAAGGAAAGCCCATCCTTTTGAGAAATGGTCCAGGAACGAAAGCATCTCTTCGGCAAGCAATCGGGCAAAGTTGCCAAAGGCTGGAAAATCGGCAATCAGTCTTTGATAATTGGAGTAACTAATTCGATACAGAACACAGTCTTCCAGGCATTCAATTTCTTCAAAACTTGGAGCCTGGGAATAAAAACTATACCAGGAGGTGATAAATTGATCTTCTCGATAAAACCAGGAGCTTACCTGACGTCCATCCTGAAAATAATAGTTGTGAAGAATCCCTTTTTCTATGAAATAGAGATAATCTGCCTTTCTATCTTGTAAGAGTAATTTGTCTCCTTTGGCTGTTTCAATGGGTTTAAACCTGGATTTGATTTCTTCTGCCAATTCGACGCTCAAGTGCGTTTTGGTGGTTATATTTTGTAGTAGGTTTTTCACCTGCGAGGTCTTAATTTATCGATTTCGATACGCTTCAAAAATATCTGAGCTCACCCAATAAATATCTTCATTGCTGGTATAGAAGAAATACTTCCCATCCTTGGTAACAAACGGACAAAGTTCATGACCTTTTGTGTTGATCGATTTGTCCATATGAACTGCCTTCTTCCAATTTCCATTTTCATCCTTAAAACTAATATAAAGATCTCCCCGCCCAAAACCTTCTGGTCGGATCGAACAAAATACCATATAAGATTCATCAGGGGCAACAAATACATCGGCTTCGTATCGATCGGTATTTATCTCTTGCGGGAGTTTGATGGGTGTGGTAAATTGACCGTCGACAAATGGAGATTTGTAAATATCAAAGGAATATCCCAGGTTTTTCTCATCGGGCATTCTCGAACCGTAATATAGACTCCCATCGGCCGTAAAGGAGGAATAATACTGATCCAAATTGTTATTGATTTCGGATCCCGCATTTATGGGTTCTGACCAATCGCCATTGGTTCTTTCTATATACCAGATGTCTATATCTTGTTTGTTTTTGTTGCTTTTTGTAGGTCGATTCGAAATGAAAAACAAACGCTTTTCATCAGGGGTAAACATGGGATCGTTGTAGCCATAAGGTTCATTAGGAAAAATATTTTCTTGTCTGGACCATTTTCCATTGATCAATACTGTCCGATGCGTTTCCATTTTTCCGTTATTGTCTACTCCAAAATAGAATTCGGTACCATCTCCAGAAATTGTGCAGCCGAATTCGTATCGATCAGGTTTGGAAATAACTCCAGGTGCAAAAACCGCGGGTGTCTTCCCTGGAAGATCTTGTGCAAAATAAAGCATGGCAGCATTTGAAGCCTGATCTTCTGTTTTCTGGGCATTACTGCTAAAAGAAGATGCAAGCAGTAGAATGCATAAAAATGACTTGAGTATTGTTTTCATTTCTCTTTATGATTTTGCCATTCTTCCCGAAGCAATCCCATGCCGATAGAATCGTAGTAGATGCCATCAACAATTCTTGCTTTGCGAAATCTGGCTTCTTCGGTAAAACCTAGTTTGCGTGACAAATTAATCATTCTTTCGTTACCGGACCAGGTTCTGAGGTCAAGACGGACGATTTCCTGGCATTCGGTGAAAAGGTAATCAATCCATAACTGTAGTGCTTCTTTGCCAATTCCATTCCCCCAATAGTGTTTATCGTAAATGGCAATGCCAATGGATTTCCAATGCGTCACCTTACTCTGCCAGTACCAATTTACAGTGCCTATTAATTGGTCGTTTTTCATTTCTGCTATGACGAGTCTTTCTCGAATAACAGGCCAATCATGAGTAGCAATTCTTTGTTCTAATTTAAGGATGCGCTTTTGTACCAATTCAGCAGGCGGTTTTTGGAAATAGGGGGCATCAAAATCCATCCAACGCTTTCTGCCCGAAAACCAATATTGATATATGGTTAGATCTTTTTGCTTCCAATCGCGCAGTACGATTTGTTTTGCCGGCAGCACAATTTCTTTCATTTGATTATATAGTCATTTCTTAGATTATGGAATAAAGAATCCGTGGGTGGTATTTTTGTCATCATTTTTGACCAAAAATGCCGCCAGAATTTAATTTGTAACCAATTTATAGCCTTGGATTCCAATCCAGAGCTATATATTCAAGTCTTACAGATTTTTTACACGAAATCAATATCCACCTGAGTAATTAAATTACATAAGATGTTCGAATGCCTACATTGGTTTTCGATTTATAAGGCACCGATTGTCCGTTTGTGCAGCGATTTCCAATCCGGAAAGAATCAATTCGTTTCTGTCTGGTACAAGGTAAAAATGGGAATGTCCAATAATATGTTAGTAGAATTCGACATTTTGGTCGTTGATGACTAATGTCTTATCAATTGGAAAAGTAGGAATAAAGAATTACTAAGTTGCTAAAATGTAGTTTAGGATTGGAACGTTATTGCAAATATCTTTCTTTCAAAATATTGATGTGATGTACTTCATGGCCGATGATTGTTTTGAGGAATTCTTCCAGAGTGATTTTATAGTATCGGGCATTACCAATTAATTTCAATTGATCCATTGATAAGGTTTTAATAAAGCTGATAGATGCCTTCCTTACATTCCAATAATCTTCTAACAAAAGATTATAGCTTAATCGCTCAAACCTACTGTTTTCGACCAATGCGTTCTGATCATAACCCCACAACTCTACGGGTTGATTTCTGCTAAGAAAAAACGCACGATTCATTTTTATGCGTTCATGATCAGTGATGTGACCAACAACTTGTTTGATACTCCATTTATTGACTGCATATCGATGGTCAACTTGTTTTTCATCAATGGATTTTAGAAAGGATAGCGTTTGCAAGGAGGAAAAAAGTGTCAGGCAATCTATATTTTCAGAGAGTTCAAAATAATAGGGGAATCCATCCTGAGGTGTGTATTTCATATTGAGGTCTTTTATTCTATTCTAAATAACTCAATTGTGAAGTCAAGAAGTTCTTTGCCCCCATGTTTTCCATGACCAGGAATCACCGTTTTCAAATTGGGCAATCTCGTTTTTAACCGACTTACGGTGGTAGACCATTCTTCTACATTAGCATCCCCTGTAAATCCCTTTCCGGCATTTAACGACTTGATAAGGCAACCGCCAAAGAATGCTGATTTATTTGGGATATACCCCACGATATTGTCTTTGGTATGTCCTTCACCAAAAAAGTGTAACTGTATCATATCATCACCGATTTTGATCGTCATCGATGTATTAAATCCATGGTTTGGAAGCTTCAATTCACCTTTGGATTTCAATATTTCTATAGTTTTCTGATTGGAATATGAAACAACACCATTTTTTTCGAATTCTTCAATTCCTCCCAGGCAATCTTCATGGAAATGGGTAACCACCAGAGCCTTGATGGTTTTATTTTGATCGTTTTGAATCCAATGGATTAAGACTTTGGAAGCTTCATTATCGGCAGGAGTATCAAAAACAATAGCTTCATCGCCACGAAAATACACCATACCATTGCAAGCTACCTTTCCGAAGTAATTGGTTTGAAGATAGGATACATGAACAAAGAGATCCTGATCAATGGATTTGACGTTTAGGATGTTTGATTTATAAACAGAAAGTGCATTTTTTTGACTGGAACAATTGAATAGAAAGAGGACACATAAGAGATAAAAAGTGATTTTATTCATTTTGGATTTAAGCTGATTTTGATCAAATCTAGAATGAATCAAAAGACATTCCATCTAAAATAAATAAGCGTCTAAATCAAAGCTAGTATTCGTGTAACTTTGGCTAGTATTTGTTTTCAGCCCAGGGTAGACAATGATTATCCCTAGAGACAAGGTATCAACAAAATTTCCGAACAACTTGATGTTTCACTGCTACACCACTCCACTGAGCGTTGCGTTAAATTATTGCAGGAATGACCTTTTACTTTCGAAACGTAAATACACGGTTGCATTGGCCACCGGTGATTGTCATGATCTCAAGGTCGAGTATCAAGGCATCACTGTCAATTTCAAAATTTAAACAATTGTTATCCGCATCACAAACCTCTAGTTGATTTTCGGTGACCGTGTAGTTTATTTCTGTCGAATTTATTTCTTCACCATCGCTTGACATTAATGTTCCACTTCCCATATCATTCAGTTCTAGTCGCAGGCATGTTGTAGATGTAGTTGTGAGAACTGTAGGTCCAGTAGAATCTGTTCTTGTCACGTCCAGGCAATAATCGCCGTTGGTTTCTGATGTTTCCATTACCTGTTCTTCATCGCAGATGGGTTCCATTTGTTTCAAGTTCCAAACGCCTACTACATTGTTTTCGTCTGAAGTGCAGGAAAAAATTAGAGTGGAGAAAAGAGTGATGTAAATCATTTGGACCACTGCGCTGCTAAATTCGGTTTTCTTCATTTTATGATTGTTTTATAATTCTACTTTGAGACATTTCCAATTTAATTGCAAAGAATTTGCTAAGGACGCTAGGATTGTAATCTGTTAATCCCGAATTTTTAGTGCTCTTTGCGCAAACCTTGATGAATTTTGTGATTAAAAGTCAACATCTTATGTTGCCAAATTTCTAACGCGCTAAGGTAGAATTAAATAGCTTCTTTCTCAACAAAAGATAAAACATTCTATTCTTCTATAGGCTTATAATCATGTGGAAACGCTTTCAATACTTCTCTGGTTAAGTCCCAACGGTTGAATCCTTGTTTGCCATAATCCAACCCTCGTCTAACGATTACCAGATCGAACGAAGGCACTACAATTACATATTGTCCTCGATTCCCAGCAGTAGAATACGCATCTTTAGGCACATCACTACGATCATCCGGGACCAGCCACCATTGCCCACCATAAAAGTTGCCTCGCTCGGCGGTAGAAGGCGCAGGAGTTCGCACAAAGTCGATCCATTCTTCAGATAGAAGTCTTTCTCCGTTCCAAATACCATTTTGCTCGTAAAGCATACCAAATCTGGCAAGGTCGCGTGCATTTGTATATACCTGACTGCTAAAAATAAAATCACCAAACCGATCCGTACTTGGCAAGGTATTTCTCATTCCTATTTTATCAAACAGCGCTTTCCTTGGAAATTCTAGATAAGCTTTGCCATCACCCAGCGCATTTTTCATGGCCAGAACTGCTAAAATTGTATCATAGTTTTCATAATCCCAATAAGACCCTGGATTTCTAATGAGCCCTCTGTTTCTTGCTCCATTTACAGAACTAGCACCGGCCCAGTAGGAGAGTCCTGAACCCGTTGCATATTCCATTCTTCTGCTATCTACCGTATAAAGCCCACTTGACATGTTTAACACGTGCCTTAAAGTGATATTTACTCGTGGATCATTTTCCGTAGTTACTTCTTTAGGCAGCCATTCAATTCCAAGAGGGCTTTCCAAACTCATTTTACCCTTATCCACCAACATACCGATCAATGTGGCCGCAATGCTTTTAGCGGTGGACCATGTCCGTGTTTTGGTACTCAGATCCACACCATCGGCATACCGTTCATGAATGATCTCACCTTTATGTACAATCATAAGGCTGAGGGTCACTTGTTCGGGAGTTTCCCTTTCAAATGACCAGCTGGACGCTTCGGCCAATCGATCTGCATCGATATACGTTGGCAGCACTTTTTTTGTGACCAAATCCCCTTCAGGCCAGGGTACGGTCGCAGGATCTCCGGGAAGCGGAGGAAGGTTTTGTATGGGAAGGTCATTTAGAATTTCAAACGTTTGATCCGGGGCTAAAATAATGCACCCAATCCCCTCTCTAAATGCGGCTCGCATCACGGGTGTATTTTGATCTGTACCGATGGCCACTGTTTTATTCTCCCAATCGATGGTATAATCCCCGCCTGATGCATTTCCTATGGGTTGTTTTAGGTATTTAAGTTCCTGATCGTAGACTTGTTGGAGGCTTCTGTTGGAGGTAAAGAGTCCGTTGCAAGAGAGGATAGCCTGGACGCCGCGTTGGATCATTTTCCTGTTGGGGGTGTAATAATCGTAGGATTCGGACTGTTGGGTGAATGCGAGGGTGGTGGAAAAAATTAGCAAGGCTATTAGAGTGATATGTTTATTCATTGTTGTTGTGTATGGAGTGAGGTTTTATTGTGGTAATGGATCTGTGGTATGCAGCGCATCCCGAAGGGTAAACGGTGACCAAACGATGTTATGGTCTGTAGCTTTATTTCCCATATACTTGCAATATTTAACTTTAAGATGTACTTTTACCCCATCTTAAACTAGGATAATGTTAATAAAATTCAAATTTAGTAATTTTTTATCATACAAAGACGAAACATCTTTGCTATTGTCTTGTGTAACTTCATTTAAGGAACATTTAAGTGATAATGTAATAAAAACAGGAAGAGCCTTTAATCTATTAAAGTCAAGTGCAATCTTCGGCACCAATGGTGGAGGTAAGTCCAATTTTATTAGTGCAATGTCTTTTATGGATGCTTTTGTACATAATTCTTTTTCAGATTCGTTAAAATCAGAGACGGATAGATTTAAAACTGACTTCTATTTCAAATTGAACACCCACACTATTAAGGAACCTACATTATTTGAAGCTACATTTATTAGTAATGATACCATTTATAGATATGGGTTTCAAATCAAAGGATATAGAGTAGTATCTGAGTGGCTTTATAAAAAAGTGGATTCTGAAACTATGTTGTTTAAGAGAGTAGGATCTCAATTTGAGATTAATAAGTCAGGATTTCAAGAAGGAATGAGGCATTTTAAGGATGTAAATGAAAATGTATTATTCATTTCACATTTGGCTCAATATAATGCAAAAGAGTCAAAGCTTGTTTTCAATTGGTTTAGATGCCTGAATGTAGTTAGTGCTCTTAATGATGAGCACTATAAAAAAGTAACTTCTTATTTATTGCAAGAAGATGAAGCTTTTAAAGCTTGGTTAAAACTTGCAGTCAGATTTTTAGAAATTTCAACTGTTGAACTTTCAGATTCTAACGAAGTAATTACATATCATAATAAATTCGATGAAAACAACGTCATTGTCGAATCAATCAGTTTAAACTTTGACAGAGAAGAAAGTGACGGAACAAGAAAGTTGATATATTTATTAGGGGCAATTTATGATACTTTAGTCAAAGGGAAAGTTTTAGTGATAGATGAGTTAGACTCAAAACTACATCCAAATCTCACAAGAAAATTGATTCATCTATTTCATCAACTAAATAGGAATGGAGCTCAGTTTATCTTTTCGGCTCAGGATGCAAATCTTCTTGATAAGGAATTATTTAGAAGAGATCAAATTTGGTTTGTTGATAAAGATAAGTTCGGTGTTTCGTCATTATATCCAATGTCTGATTTTGATTCATCTGTGGTAAGAAATACCTCGGATTTTCGAAAAAAGTATTTGTCTAATGTTTTTGGTGCTGCTGAATCTTTTGAAATTTCGGATCAAATGGCGGAGTTGTTAATTTGATTTTATGGGAAGGAAAAAGAGATTAAATAGCTTCGAAAGAAAACAGGGTTCAAGAAAAGCGGTTGGTCCAAAGAGAATTTCAATACATTTCAGTTGGGAGAAGTTGGATATAAATCAAGGGCAATCAATCAAAGATTGGGAAGATTTGGGCTTATTGTCTGTTTTTTGTGAACGAATGAGACAAATTGGTGGCTATCCTTCTTTACAAGCCTTAGGCGAACAACTTGTTAAACCTTACCCTAATTCGGGTTTTCCATCTAATTCAAATTTTAATGAACCGAAACATGTCTCACCAGCGAAGTGGGCAGTTATCCATATTACACCTGGAAGCAAAGAAGTGGTTGCTGGTTATTTAGAAGATCATATTTTTTATATAGTATTCCTTGATAAAGAACATGACTTTTGGCCTACTGATATTCAATCTAGAGGTAAAGTTAAAAGGTAATAGCTCGAATTAATTGACCATAACGGTCCGGGTAGCATCAGTAGGCGACGAATGCAGCCTATTGACTGCTAACCATTGTTAGGTGCTTTACTATTTTTCATCTTCATCTTCATCTTCAATTTCGTAGTAGTAACTATTATAAAGTTGTTCTAAATCTTCTATGGTGTAATTTCCTTTGAACCAATTATATGTAGTGTCAATTCTTTTCAGGATTGATTGTTTTTCTTCGCTATGCTCATTTGAAAATGAACTCTTTGGCATCCATTTACTTCCATGAATATATCCTAAAAATTCATACTCAATTTCATCAATTAATGACCTGAAAAAATTCAGATTCGTCTTTTTAGCTCTCTTTTCAACATCGAGAAACGGTAAGAGTCCAGCAAAGAACATGGCTGATTCAATATTTAAAAATTCATTTCTGCTCACTATCTCATATACTTTAGGTGCAATGTCATTTTTGTTATAGTGCTGTGACTTATGATATGTAGTAATAAAGCATTGGTCTGGGACACATATACATGTTAATTGCTCAAATAATGCAGTTAGTTGATTATCGTTATAAAATCTTTTTATTCCATTGAATATAGTTTTGGAACTTTCGAAATCTGTTTCGAAGGCAAAAATTCCTTTGAAAAATGGGGCAGGATGGTAATTGCCTTTTGACACACTATCAATTGAATCAATTGCTTCTTTGAGAGAATCAGATGTCAAAGTGGTTTTTACTTCTATTACAGCCCTAACTGCTTCTTCAGGAACAACAACTAAATCACCTTCTTTAAATAATGCAGAATAATTGAGGTTGTCATAAATTATTATGTCGCATTGTTTTGAATGACCTTCAATGAATCCAGTTTTGACCGAGTATTTTTCTGGAATGTACTTATTTAAAACTTGTCGAAGAAGGTACTCTCTGTAATTCCCTTTGGTTTGAGAATGCTTGATGATATATTCTATCCTTTCAGATAAAGATTTTAATTCATCTGCTATTCTCGTAACATATTTGCGGTGATTCTCAAATTCTATAACTGATTTAGACAATTGAATATAATTTTTCTTCTTCAGCTTAATAAAAGTTAGATTGCCTATGGCTATATTTAATTTTATCATCACTTCTGCCTCTTCAACAGTAAATTCGTAGATTTCTGAGATAAATTTTACGAATGATTCCTTCTCTTTCCTTTTTTGCTTTGATTTAAATAGTTCATTCTTTATGTAATTCCAATTAAATGAATATTGTCCTTTCAGTTTAGTGAAATAAAAATCCCAAATTAAAGTAAAAGGATGATAAAGGTTTGGAAATAATTTGTATTTATCAGTACTACTTTCCTCAATTTGAGCACCCTTCATATCAAACCATTTTACCTTCTTTTTGTCTTCTGTGAGTACTCCTCTTCTAACATCTTCAAATTTTGAATCTGCATCAATCACTTGTACACAATCATCTAAGATGAATTTTTTCAATTTTTTATTTTTTCATTATTGCACCTAACTTATTACTATACACATTGCGTTTACTCCTCTTTTGCATAAGGGTTTATTTTCGCCAATAAACATTGATAGTAAATGGTTTACAGCTTTGATTCTAAGCGTCTCAAAACAGATTTATTCAAATAATAATCGTATAAATTCACCTAACATCCCATAAAAGTCATTGGCTTTTTAAACTCAAACTCTAATAAAGGTAATGGAAGACTTCCAATCATCAAAATGAGGTCTTCTGTCCAACTTAACTTATAAGGTATTATTGCTCATATCCTTTCTACAAAATATTAATCGCCTCAGTCTTCCTTTCCATAACAGCATTCCTACACTGCCGAAAAATTTTAACTCTTTTACACAGGCTCATGAACCAAGATTTATGCATCTATCTTTTTCGGTTACTACACAGCCCTATGTTTAATCCTATCGTTGTGATGTATTTTGTCATCATTTTGACCAAAAATGCCGCCAAAATGAATTTCCATCTAACATCTAGCCCAGGATTGCAATCATGGGCTAGAAATGTTAGTGTGCCAGGCATGATTGATATCTAGGAGGTGCAAGTCCTCTACACGCGAAGTAGCGCGAAGTGTTAGCTAATAGCAAGGGCAAACTTGTGAGGGAATGTCTGAAGGAAGCTTACGGCAAATTTCTGCCCCGACGGACAGAAACTGCATACTAAGGCGGGATTAGATGGGTAAGTTTGCTAAACAAAACGAAGCCCGATAGCTACTCGGAATCTAATAACGTATATGCAGCGGGGAGATGGAAAGAAAGATATACGATCTTACCCTGGGAGGTCTGAATCAAAGGATTCAGAAGTCAGCCGAGGTCATAGTACTGTGGAAACTACCTGCGAATGCTAAAACCATATCGTAGAAGCAAACGAAACAGGAAGGACCGAACATTGAGTTAGTTGAGAACTTATTGCTTTATGTTAATGGGCCAAGCATAGCCACACCTCGTTGAGGGACTTACTACTGGATGATAAGACGGCATCTGAAGACAAGGTAGGAGAATGCAACCATTAATATGCAACAAGAGGGATACAACAGGAATGCATGATTAGTTTTTTTTAATGGAAGTACGAATAGAAAATATAGTAAGTCGAGGAAATCTGGAAAGAGCTTATAGCCAAGTGGTTGGAAATAAGGGGTCAAGTGGCGTAGATGAGATGGAAGTTGAAGAACTAAAGTCACATCTTAAAGAGTTCTGGCAAGATTATAAGAAACAACTATTGACTGGGACATACAATCCATCACTAATCAGACGAGTGAGTATAGGTAAACCAGGAGGAGGGTTGCGCCACTTAGGGATACCGACAGTATTAGACAGAATGATACAACATTCAATTAGCCAAGAATTGGTAAAGTATTATGATACGGGTTTTTCAGCCAACAGCTACGGATTTAGACCTGGTCGCAATGCACATCAGGCTCTGGAACAATCCCTATCCTATGTCAATGAAGGCTATGAATATCTAGTATCAATAGACCTGTCGAAGTTCTTTGATAGAGTGCACCATGACAGATTAATGAGCCGCTTAAGTAAGGATATAACGGATAAGGAAGTATTACGCCTTATACGAAGATACTTACAAAGCGGAATTATGATAGAAGGAGTAGTGCATCAACTACGAGAGGGAACCCCGCAAGGTGGTAACCTGAGTCCAATACTATCGAACATAGTATTGGATGAATTGGATAAGGAGTTAGAAGGCCGAAGACATAAGTTTGTAAGATATGCGGATGATATCAGCATATACGTAAAGAGCCGACGAGCAGGCGAACGGGTATTAAAGAGTGTAAGCAACTGGATCGAGAAAGTATTACGGTTAAAGGTAAATACAGAGAAATCAGGAGTTTATCACTGTACGAAAGGAGGCCTATTGGGTTATGGGTTTTACAAGAACTCAGAAGGCTATGTCCATCGAGTACTGCCAAAATCGTTGAAACGCTTCAAGGCAAAATTACGGAAAGTTACAAGTCGCAGATGGTCAATGAGCTTTGATGAACGCGTAGAGAAAGAACGCCAAATAATACAGGGTTGGATCAACTACTATGGGTTAGCCAAATGCAAAAGTCATATGAAGGAAATAGACAAGTGGTTGCGGAGACGCTTTAGACAATGCATATGGAAGACGTGGAAGTTGGTAAGGACGCGGATGCGCAACTTGATAAAGCTAGGAATACCAAAGAAGTACGCCTATAAGTGGGCCAACACAAGAAAGGGATACTGGGCAATATCAAAGAGTCCGATACTTACAAGATCCATCCCCAACAAACTCCTGGACTCAAGAGGGTACCGCTCATTGGTATCTTACTACGAGTACAGACATTCTGACTTAATGAACCGCCGTGATACGAGAACCGTACGTCCGGTGGTGTGAGAGGGATGAAGTAAAGAAATATTTCTTTACTTCGGCATATTCATAAGTAGGTAAAACCCTATGAGAATCACAGATTAAAGGCTATCTTAATACAAAGAAAACCCCGTTTTTTACGTTGGATGCGGAAAAACGGGGTAATCAAAAAAGTATT
>JBCCVV010000071.1:0-27728 GCA_039194925.1 Bacteroidota bacterium | reverse complement strand
GTGGATTGCTAATCACAATATCAAATTCATCCAGGCTATCCCATTCTTTCTGGTCCAAAAAATCCATTTCCAGAAAAACTACATTTGCGCCTAAAGTTGAATTATTGGCTTTGGCGACTTCCAGAGCCTCTCTACTTATATCAAGACTTGTGACAATGGCTTTTGGAAATAATAAACTCAACGTAATAGGAATACACCCCGACCCACTTCCAACATCCAGAATTCTTGGTGATTCTATTTTTTTTGCTATTATATATTTTTCAACAGTATAAACTAACTCTTCTGTCTCCGGTCTTGGAATAAGCACATGTTTATTCACGGCAAACATCTTCCCATAAAAAGGTGCTTTTCCCGTCACATATTGAATGGGTTCTTCATTTTTGAGACGCGCGATTATTTCATCTATTCTTTCATTAGAAAACGCTTTGAAATTCTCAATGTCTTCAAGCAAAATTCTCTTGATTTGATTCGCTTCAGACACGGAATACAACGATTCTAACTCAGCACTTAAATATTCTTCGCCTCGCATAATTCAGCTTTTTATGGTAAGGGGATAATAAAATCCTGTGGGATACCCTCTCAACAACCGGCTCATTCTATCTTTATTTCGAAATGCATGAAGTAATTTTGAAGTGGACGAACTCCCTACCTCATAAAATTTGTACTCCAACAACTCACATATCTCTTTGATGGTTGTAATCTCTGTATTGTAATAATCCTTTCCTCTGGAATTAATGTGTATCAAGTTTACTGCCTCCAGGATAGCATTTTGTTGTTCTTCACCTAACGAATTGAACCGACCAACAGAGCCTCTTCCAATTGCAGCCGTTTCATCGTAATTCCAACCTTTAAGCTGAGGGTGTTGCACTATTTCACCTTGAGGTTCAAGCATCGTTGGTAAAAAAGATACCTCCAGAAAACGACAAAGGTCTCGAATGGTTTCTTCCGGTTTCATAGTCAAATCCTCATACTTTACAACAGTAGATCGATCCGAATTTCTGACAGTGGTCCCACATGCGGTATTCAACAAATAGATTCCGGTGGCATAGTACAAATCATATCCCCGGCTTTGAAGTGACGCAATAGTATCCAGCGGGTTACGTACAATATGGATTACCTTGCCTGATTCAAATGAATTTAGAAATGCGGCAAAACAGGCGGCATTTGCCGGTGTTTTTTCCAGCCAGGAAGTAGCGCATTTCTTTTCGAGTGGTTTTTGGTAAAATGAATTGGTAAATTCAATTAAGGTGCTGCTTTGTTCAAGTAAATCTCCCAACTCTTCCATGTCCCACAAATATTCCTGATGCAATAATTTGGTTCCATTGAATAAATGCCAGCCGTGATTTCGCAAGCCCCAAAATCTCTTTTTGAGCACTCTTTTTTTCGCCTTTTTCCAATCATCATAGATCATCTTCTTGGCAAAAAATGTTGTCTCTTCTCCAGAAAAAATATCGGGATGTCGATTCAAAATATTTTTAAGAAGCGATGATCCGGTGCTCCCCGAACCACCCATGATAATCTGCATTAATGCATGTGATTTGATAGACTGACAAAGATATTAATTCTTAGTTGAGTGGTTTGCTTTTTTCAATTTTTAACCACAATCCACACCTTGGTAACCCAAAGCAGATTTTACTTTGTCTACTTTCATTCAAACGAAGCATTCTTTGCACCTTTGCGATTCAAAAAATCTTTGATATCATATCAATCAGTCTAGTTGCTTCACGCTCCCAATTAAAAACCAATTTAGCTTCTTGGCAAGCTCGCAGAATACGATTTCTCTTTTCCTGATCTGCTAGTAAAGTATGAATCGCATGTCGAACAGTATCACTATCCAAGGAATCAATACAAAGACCGACCTCATATTCACTGCATATTCTTCTGTATACCGGAAAATCCATATTGATGGAAGGTACTTCCGAATGCATATAGTCAAAGAATTTATTGGCCAGCGAATATTTATAATTCAAGCTGGAAGCGGAAAGAAGATTAAGTCCAACATCTGCTTTGGAGGTTTCTTTTCTCAATTCTTCTGGTGAAAGCCACCCCAGAAATTGTACTCGATCCTCCACCTGCAATTGACCGACCAAGACTCTTAGAGTTGCCGACAAATCGCCTTCTCCTGCAATTTTTAGAAGTACATTTTTCTCCATCGCCTTTACGGCCTGAATTGCCTCTTCAAGCCCTCTGCCCTTATTCAGCACTCCTTGATATAGAATTACTGGCTGATCAGTACTGGATGCTGTTGTCTTTTGATTTTTTAATAACAGCGGTACACTTCGAATCACTTCAAAATCATTTCCATACTTCTTGGATAGAATTTCGGCCAATTCTGAGTTGACAGTTATACACAAATTTGCCTTGGGTATAAATCGTCTTCCGATCCAATTCCAAATGGCCTTTTTCAATCTTTCACCTTCTAGTTCCGGAACTTCAATAAAGTATTCATGGGCGTCATGTATCAATTTGATCCGTAATAGTTTTGATGCAATTCCGGCTCCCAGCAAGGTATCCAGGTCAACGGCATAAATGGAATCTGATTTATGATTCAAAGCATACAACAGCAATCTGATATTGTATTCCACATAAAAAAGAAAGCCACAGGAAAAGATACAATTTAGTCGATGTTGATGAAAAGAATGATCTAAAAGAGGAAGTGAGTTCGATTTTTTTCGACCCAGCAATGTAACTTCAAAACCTGCTTCACCAAGCGTAGTACAAATCCGATGCATGCGCTGATCCTGATTAAGGTCATTGGTTACGGCTACTAGTATGGATTTATTCATCTTGATGTGTCGAAGGTATAGAAATTATATTCATTTCATCGTAGACCAATAGTTTTTCCTTAACCAGTTGTTGAATACAAGCATACGCCTTATTGCGTTTGTTGTAAGGCCATATTTTCATGTAAATTTCTGCATCTATTTTTCCATCAACCAACTTTCCAACCAAGTGATCATACAGCGCATTTTTCTCATTTTCCGTGAACAGGTTTTCTTTGCTTCCTTTACAAATATCACAAATACCACATTCCTCACCTTCTTCTCCAAAATATTCCAAAATTGCCTTTTGCCGACAAGTATGGTTTGACATGTACTCTTGAATTGCTCTCATTTTGAGTCTGGAATTCTCTTCCCTTTCTCGGTATCGGGCCTTATCAATGGAAAACGACTTTGGAGCCGGCCGGTCCAATAAAAAAAGAATCCGGGGAATCTCCGAAGAGGGTTTGTAATCCAGAATTGTTTCACGTCGCATCACATTCAACTCATTTACTATCGAAGAGACCGGAATATTGAGATCATTGGCGATCGTCCCTTCATCGATCCTGGTATAGTCCACAAAAACACCTTCGTATTTACGCAGCAGATAGAGCAAAATCTGTGACTTCACTCCTTTGTTTCGAGTTGAAAGACTGATTTTATCTTTTGGTGAAGTGATTACGACCTTTGATGGATTTTTGATGCCCTCATTTAATAACAGCCACCCTTCTTTCTCCAAAATATTGAAACAACTGTATATAAATGAAAGTGGATAACGGTACAAATTGGCCAAGTCATCCATTCGAATCTCTTTTGACTCACCCGCACCGCTTCCGTAGGCAATTTTTAGAAATGAACATAGCCGGTCATAAAATTGCTCCAGCGCGTTCAGTTCCGGAAAGCTATTCAGATGGTATTTCTGCAACTTTACAATGTCGCTATAGCCGACAATCGATATCGCAAAAGACAATTTACCGTCTCGTCCTGCCCTACCTGCTTCTTGATAATACTCCTCAATGCTAGGCGGTATATCGTAATGAATAACAAAGCGCACATCTGGTTTGTCTACTCCCATTCCAAATGCATTGGTACTCACAATTATACGCTGCTTATTTTCAATCCATTCTCGTTGTACACGTGTTCTGGTGTTCATGGTAAGTCCTCCGTGATAAAAACTGGCGCTAATCCCTTTTTTGTTAAGAAATTTGGCAAGTTGTTGTACCCTGGACCGGCTTCTTACATAGATGATACCACTTCCACCTATTTTACTTAATACATTAAGCAATGCTTCTTCTTTCTCTTCGGTCATCATTACCGTGAAGGAGATATTATCCCGTTTGAACGAACTCTTGAAAATCGCAGGTTTCCGAAATTCCAATCGCTCAGTGATGTCTTTGGCCACTTTTTTAGTTGCCGTGGCGGTGACAGCTATTATAGGCACATTGGGCTTGTATTCTCTTAATTTTTGAATATTAAAATAGGAAGGACGAAAATCATGTCCCCACTGAGATATACAGTGTGCTTCATCGACAGCGATTAAACTGACATCAGCTAATTTGAATCGCTCCAAAAAAATTTCTGTTTCCAGGCGCTCTGGTGACACGTAAAGAATTTTCAACGGTCCGTGAACGAAGTTGTCCAGAATCAAATCCACCTGTCGAAAACCGATTCCGGAATAGATGGCTTTGGCAAAGATATCTCGCTCATTTAAAGCCGATACCTGATCTTGCATCAACGCAATCAAAGGTGATATAACAATCGTCTTACCTGGAAGATATAATGCCGGTACTTGGTAGCAAATCGATTTTCCGGCACCTGTATGTAAGAGAGCTAATGTATCATTACCATTAATTATCGAACGGATAATGTCCTCCTGACTCGAACGAAATTGATCGTATCCCCAATGTTTTTTTAGTACTGCTAGAGGTGATTGCATAGCATTTTAACGAATCCAGACGCAAGATAGAAAGAAGTTCTATTTAGTGAATATAGAAAAGGAGTGATCTAGAATTTAGGACAATCAGTTCGGTGTCTATGGCTTCCGAACAGTTGTACATTGCGGCTCAATTTGAATGTCAATGTAACCATTCCCGTAAAATAGTAATCTTTTATATCTGATCCTCCACGCTTTGAACCCGTCTCTATAATTACTGGTTCGTCTTGACCAAGATATTCCGCAATTCTATTCCCTAAATTAGCAGCGATTACACCATTGCCTGCTGCAAGTTCATCGTATGCAACATAATTAGTAGATATATCATCAATATAATCTGTGAATGTTCTTCGCGCCAGAATATCAACTGATAAATTAACTCTTTCGTTTACTTTAAGCTTAACCCCAGCTCCAAAAGGAATGGCAACTGAGAGTCTGCTGTATTTTGATGGAAAACCTGGTAAGCCCTGACCTTCCGTCCCAAGTGGTTGCAGTTCATAAGTTACACCTTCATACTGAGTAGTAGGGTTGAAATAGAAAGCACCGATACCAGCCGTAACGTACGGTGAAAGTGGATTTTCCTCTCCAAAGTTGTAACCAAACAAATGAAATTCTCCCAAGATAGCCAGTTCGACCAAAGTAGATTCGAAATCCAGATTTCGTTGTTTCTGCCATTCAAGAAAGGAATTGCCATCATCCCCTGAAAGTTTTCCATAGAGAAGATTCACCTTTAACGCTGTGTATCTGCTAAAATTCAACTTGGCCATACCTTGAAACGCAAGATTTGTATTGGACATATTCGTACTAAAATCAGGTGCGTTCAAATCTCCCCAGTACACTGATCCACCTATACCAAGACCATATTCCAAATACTGCGATTTGGCAGAAGAAAGCCCCAGAAAACTCATTATAAAAATTAATAATAGATTTTTCATTGTTCTATACAGCATTACATATTAATGCAAATTTTAATATTTTATTTTTTAAATCCTATAAAAATTCGGATTTCTTTCTTAGAAACATCGAATTTCCTCTATATCATATAGGTTTTTGCCTTTTTTTCAGTCGAACTCAATCGTTTGTCAACTAACTGCCAATTATTTCAGAAATAGCACTCTTTGAACAATATATCTATGTGCGATATGTCGTCATGTGAGAATTAAAACAAATACAGGAGGGATTAAATATTTAGCACAATCAATAAAAATCTATTTTTGAAGAATCAAAAATAAATGTGAAAGTTTGTATTGGAACAACTTTCTACTGTACAATTAACGTATTATTACTGTTTGAATTACAAAATCTTAATAGAAATATGAAATTAATAGTGAGAGTATTGGTTTTTTTCCTCTTCGTGGGCAGCACATATGCCCAAGGTGATTTGAAAGATTGGTATCACAAAGACCCATCAGATGGATACATGGGGGTGTCTGTTGACAAAGCGTACAAAGAATTGCTAAAGGATAAAGAGAATGAACCTGTAATCGTAGCAATCATTGATTCCGGAGTTGATATTTATCACGAGGATCTAAAAGATAACATTTGGATCAATCCTGGTGAGATTCCGAATAATAATATTGACGATGATGGCAATGGGTATGTGGACGATGTCAATGGATGGAATTTCATTGGTGGACCGGATGGTAAAAACGTTGGTCCAGACACTTACGAAGTCACAAGATTATATGGTAAATACAAATACAAATACGAAAATGCGAATCCTATCTTATTGAATGACAAGGATAAAAAGGAATATCTCAAATTTCAGCAATACAAAAAAGAAGTTGATAAAAAAAGAGCAAATGCAGAGAAGGCAATTGCCGAGGTAGAAGGCATTCGTGCTACAGTGATGGCCTCAGTTGATGCTTTGCAGGCTAAAATGGATATGGATTCACTGGACTACACCCTTGAAAATGCCATGAATGTGGAGAGTGATGAGCAATTTGTAATGATAGGCAAAAAAGTAGTTCGTGATTTTAGTAAATCTGAGGAGGAAATGGATTTTGCAACAATTAAGGATGACATTAATAAGCAAATAGATTCAGACATTAAATCTCAGCGTGAAAAATTGGAATTTGCTTATAATCCTGATTATGATCCAAGATCAACCATTGTGATGGACGATTATTCCAATAGTAAGGAAACGATTTATGGCAACAATGATGTGAAGGGACCGGATTCATTTCATGGCACGCACGTAGCTGGAATTGTTGGAGCAATAAAAGACAATGACCTGGGAATGAATGGAGTTGCGGCAAATGTAAAAATCATGTCTGTACGAACTGTACCAGATGGGGATGAAAGAGATAAGGACGTAGCCAATGCTATTCGATATGCCGTTGATAATGGAGCAAGCATCATTAACATGAGCTTTGGAAAAGGATATCCATGGGATAAGGACATTGTGGACGAGGCTGTAAAATACGCTACAAAGAAAGATGTATTGCTTGTACATGCTGCTGGTAATTCGGCACAGGACAATGACGCAATGGATAATTTTCCAAATGATAAATACCGCAAAGCGAGTGGATTCCTATTCTGGAAAAAGAAAAAATCAAAAAACTGGTTAGAAGTAGGAGCACTTTCTCCAAAACCAGGAGAAAACTCTGTGGCTACATTTTCAAATTACGGACAGGAGAATGTCGACATCTTTGCACCGGGCGTGCAGATCTATGCTACCCTGCCCGAAAACGAATATGCTTACCTGCAAGGAACATCAATGGCTTCTCCAGTTGTGGCCGGAGTAGCAGCAGTACTCCGTTCTTACTTTCCTTCACTGAAAGCAGAACAGGTAAAAGAGATATTGATGAAAAGTGTTACCCCACTTGACTTAAAAGTGAAGAAACCGGGAGACAATAGCGGTGAGTTGGTTGACTTTAATACCTTAAGTGTTTCAGGAGGAGTTGTAAATCTTTATAACGCTGTAAAATTGGCACAAAACACAAAAGGCAAGAAGAAAATCAAGAAGGCAAAAAAAGGAAATGCGTAAAAGTGTTTTCTAATATTGAAATATATAGAAAAGGGTCATGTTGAAAAATGTGATCCTTTTTTCATCGCGTTATTCTCCAAAAACACAAGTTTAAAATATCAGAACCTTGTGCGCATCTTCTTGTTCTTTGAGCTCTCACTGGTTAGTCTCAATCAATCTTCTTTTCATAACAATAAAATGGGATGATCTTTTTTCGAAAGTAACAATATCCATTTGCTTTGGAATAGCCTAGTTTTTCGTATAATCTATTGGAGATGGCATTACCTGAATAGGCATCCAGCCGTATACTTTTATATCCATGTTCTCTGGCAAACGATTCCGCAAAATGGCACATTTTCTTACCATATCCTTTGCCTTGAGCTGCGGGATGTACGCCTAGTCTGTGAATCACCAGGACGCTATCATTTCTATACTTCCAGTGGATTTTCTTGTATTGCTCATCTTGAATGGCATTCAGAGCAATGCTGGCCAATATTTTATCATCTTCTCGAATGATAAAATTGGCACCTGTTGCCACATCTTCTTTTAATGTATTATAATCTGGGTAATCATAATTCCACTGATCAACTCCATTTGCCAAGAGTACATCGGTAATTTCGATGAACATTTGAAGTGTATTTTGAACATCACCCAGCGTTCCTTTTGAGATTTCTGAAAATTGCATGAAGTGTTTTGTTTGATTATTTCCAGCAGGAAGTTTACATTTGTAAGTATACATAAATTTAATATGAAGTCAGAATCAAAAAAGACTATACTATTGAGTGGATTATTCATCCTATTTGGAGCGTTCAGTAGGTTATTCACTTTTTTACCTAATTTTTCAGCGCTCGAAGCATTGGCCTTATTCGGTGGGGCTTATATTGCCCTGCGTTACGTTGCCATACTAATTCCCCTGGTTGCGATGTTTTTAAGTGATTTGGTAATAAATAATACAGTTGCACGCCCTTTTTTTCCGGATCATGAAGGCCTTGTAATTTTTGCAGACTATATGATTTGGAATGTTTTGGCAATCGTATTGATCGTATTGTTTGGTCGATATTTTTTAAAGAAATTGAATTTATTAAATGGAATTTTTGGCATTTTAGGCGCAACAGCCATTTTTTGGATTGTTTCTAATATTGGTGCCTGGTTGTCTTCTGGATTATTCCCTTTAACTTTTGCTGGCATGATCGACAACTTTGTGTTTGCATTGCCGTTTCTTAAAAACAGTCTTCTAGGTAATTTTGTGTTTGGTTTTATCTTATTCGGTTCTTTCGAATTGTTGACAAGATCATATCCAAGCTTAATTACTGCAAAACAAGAAGCTTGACATAAATTTATAAAACGTGGAATACTTAAGCATTGAGACAAATCGTTTATCAAATGTTAAGTAGTTTACAAAATGAGATTTCATATAGGGGCATGACAGCAAGAAAGTGTCATATACATATCTTTACATCATTAACACCTGAAGATGAGTAGATACACCCTTATTCTAGCCATAGGCTTTACGTTCTTTTCGTTTACCAGTTTTAATTTTGAGGTAGGGCAAGTTATAGATCGATACTACGATGTCCCGGTTTACTTTAATGGAAATGATTTTCGCAATGTAAATGGCAGAAATGTTACCAGTGATGGTTATAACTTAGGCCTGAAGTACCAGTGCGTAGAATACGTAAAACGCTTCTATTATGAAGTGTACGAACATAAAATGCCGAATTCATACGGACACGCCAAAGACTTGTTTGACAATGAGCTGGGAGATGCGGAGTTCAATGTGGAACGCGGGCTTATGCAGTACCGAAATACGCGTTATGAGAAACCTCAGGAAGGAGATATCCTAATTTACGGTAAAAGTAATCACAATCCATTTGGGCATACGGGCATCATCTGCGAGGTGGGTGACAATCATGTCGTTTTGATTCAGCAAAATTACGGTACGAAGACCAGACAGCGATTGATCTTAGCTGAATTCCAGGGAATTTATACGGTAGCGGATTATGATGTATTGGGTTGGTTGAGGCATGTGGAGTGATAGAGGGCGCAAAGCTTTATTTCACGGAGAAGCATGGAAGAGACACGGAGGAACACCGAGTTTTATTTTCTTGAGAAGCGTTGAGAAGTCGCAGATTTTCACTTCGTTTTGGTTCACTGAGAAGGCGCGCAGGAACACCGAGTTCTATTATTATGGATAGAAGACTTTTGACAAAGGAATAGTTTTATTTATTCAGGATCATTTTCTTTCTTCAAACACCTCTTTTCCATTTAAAATCAAATCCAGCCATTTAAGAAAAAGGTTCCTGCTATCATACCCATTCGGGTTTTCACTTTGTTTGCAATCGGGACCTCTTCCGAATCCTTGATACTCGAGATAAACCTGATCATCAATTTTCATAATCAGGCAACTGTCTTGAAGGGTTTCTTGATGGTTGGCATTATTAAACCGATAATAAAAGGTACCGGATTTTGCTTTCATAACACCTAATCGCATACCCTTTTCTTTTTTAAATGAAAAACAACCTGCCTTATTTAGCTTGTCTTTGATTCGATCCAATTGTTCTGGTGATACTTTGATTTTGCGCATGTATTCCTCACTTTCCGCTGATCGGTAATTAAAATGGGATTTATAAAACGAACCGCCTTTATATGAAGCACTTATAGATACTTCGTTTCCTTGTTTAAATTCAACTTTCAGTGATCTATTATCAGGAAGATAAATTAAGTCTCTCTGTAACGCAAGAATGGCACCTCTATTCGATTCATAGTACTCGATAAGTTTTTCATCGATATCAGAGAAGATGGGCTCATCGTAACTTTCAATTCTGTCGGGATCAAAAAAGTAGGGAGACCTGTTGGTAGAGATCAAGTACATATCAATTCCAAAAGAGATAAAAAAGATAGCAATTACAAGAATAAAGAGCTTGACGATACAACCGACTTTAAGCAATTGGGTAAGGGTATTTGACACTTGGGATAGCTTTGTTCGTTATTATCAATGACAAACCGATTAATATGGTTCCCTCATCAAGTAACTTAGCCATGAAGTTCCATACACATCTTTGTCTGAATCTCCTTATTTATCTAATTCGTTGAATAATTTTTCACGGTATTGACAAATGCTTTCACACCATCCAACGGCGTATCCGGATACACACCATGTCCTAAATTCACAATATGATTACCACCGAATGCCCGGATCATTTCTTTAGTCCTTTGTTCGATTTCTTTATGCTCTGCATACAAAACACAGGGGTCCAGATTACCCTGCACTACCCTATTTTGCCCAACTGTATCGCGCACAAATTGTGTACTCATATTCCAGTCAATGCCAATCACATTCGATCCTATAGAGGCAATATCCGCCAATGAATACCATGCCCCTTTACTGAATAAGATAGTAGGGATTCCTTCTACCTGAAGTGCGTCGTTAATCTTTTTCAGGTATGGAATGCAATACTCTTTATACATACGATTATCCAAAACTCCTGCCCATGAATCAAAGATCTGTATTACATCTGCACCATGCTTCGCTTTCAATTTGGTGTATTCAATAATTGTATCTGTAAGTTTAGAAAGTAAATGATGAGAAGCTTCCGGATTTTGATAAAGCAATCGTTTTGCTTTGGAAAACGTCTTACTTCCTGAACCTTCAACCATGTAACAAAAAAGAGTAAATGGCGCTCCACTAAATCCTATTAAAGGGACTCTGTCGTTGAGTTCTTTTTTTGTGATATCCAGGCCATTAAACACATAGTCCAATTTTTCAGCCGCTGATTTTCCAGAATCCAACTTTTCAATATCGGCTTCGGATTGAATGGTTTCAGGGAAGAAAGGCCCCTTCTTTTCAATCATCTCATATTCCAAGCCCATACATTCCGGGATCACCAAAATGTCTGAGAAGATGATTGCGGCATCCACATCCAATTCGTCAACGGGTTGAATCGTGACCTCGGCAACCAAATGAGGAGTTGTAACCAATTCAATAAACCCTGAGAGGCTGGATCGTACGGCTCTATATTGAGGAAGAATTCGTCCTGCCTGGCGCATTAGCCATACGGGGGGACGTTCTGTTGATTCGCCATTTACGGTGCGAAGAAAGATGTCGTTTTTATATCTATTCATGGTGTCTGATTGCTCATTTATTTTAACCCCTAAGGCCCAAAGAACACAAAGGATTCGCAAGGAATTAATACTTAGGCTTTAATTGGTCCCAAAGATAATTTCAATTTGTTTTCTTTTAAGCTTTAGAAGCAATTAGACGAAATAAATGACATTTCTTTGAAATAGGTAAACATTCAATGATTATTGAAGTCCTGGAATCGAACGAAAACAACTTTACTTCACGACAACTAGTCTTTCTACAATGCTCGACAATGAATTATTATCACTCACTTCAATTAGATATGTACCCGCCGTAAGATTAGAAAGATCAATTCTCTTAGCATTATTCGCTCGAATTAGGCTTTTTCCATTCATATCATAAATCAACACCAGATAATCCAGCTTCCCTTCAATTTCTAAGGAGATATAATTCGCCGCTGGGTTTGGAAATATATTGACTTTGGCATTTGCGATTTCATGAATACTTAGAATTAAATCCTCTCCATCACAATTTTCATCGATATCATTATTTGGTATTTCTTCTGCATTAGGATTTATTTCAGCGTTGTTGTCATCACAATCATCTACGAGCAGAAATCCATCTTGGTCCAGATCATCATCCAAAGTCAATGGATTACAATCATCATCAATTCCATTATAGGGTTCCTCCATTTCATCTGGATTGATAGTCTCATTGGTATCGTCACAATCGTCAGCAAGCAAAAAACCATCTTGATCCAGATCATCATTCAACGTCTTTGGATCACAATCGTCGTCAATCCCATTATAGGGCTCCTCGGTTTGATCTGGATTGATAGCCTCATTCGTGTCGTCACAATCGTCAGCAAGCAAAAAGCCATCCTGGTCCAGATCATCATCCAGAGTCATGGGATCACAATCGTCGTCAATCCCATTATAGGCTGCCTCCATTGCATCCGGATTGATTGCCTCATTAGCGTCGTCACAATCGTCAGCAAGCAAAAAGCCATCCTGATCCAGATCATCATCCAGAGTCATAGGATCACAATCGTCGTCAATCCCATTATAGGGTGCCTCTATTGCATCCGGATTGATTGCCTCATTGGTATCATCACAATCGTCTAAATTGTGAAATCCATCTCCATCTGCATCCTCTACTAGTTCGCTTGTTACCACATTCGTATGTATTGGCCAGTTAAAATCAAAATAAATACTTGCACTGTTTTCAATAACTCTTCCCACTTCCAAATCCTCCAAAAGGTCTATAGAAAAAATGACAAATCCATCATTCTCATCATCTTCAAAAGGCAAATAAACGCCTACAAACTGAAATTCAATTATATTCTCAACAATTTGAATAGAGACGGGATGAGATGATTTTAACACCTGGAAAGACTCGATATCAAATACCGAATTATCGATAGTATCTCGTATTATAATATTTCTAGCAGGTCCTGTTCCCGTATTTTCAAATCGTATTCTATAACTTAATGAGGATTCATCCAAAATAGCATTTCCTTGAAGGCACGTTTTATCATTTGGATCAAAAGAATTTACCACGGTTTCCTTGAGCATGGCTAAGTTGTTATCTGGATCAATATCAACTACATCATTAACTATCAATGTCGAATTAATTTCTAATATTTCTCCCCCGAAAAGAGGAGGGGTATCCATTGGAGAATTCAACAAAAACACCAATTCTGTTGATCTTTTTTCCAATGGTTCTAAATCGGAAAAATTCATTTCCAGAACTCCCGGAGAAATCGACCATCCAACCGCATTTTCCGTAAAATTCATGATGGAGGCATCATATTCAAATCGTATTACTCCATTAGAGACCTTATTTCCAAGATTTACATAATCAATCGTATAAGTATGTTCGAAGCCGGAACTTGGGGCTTCAGTGGTGTATACAGATAAGCATACATTCGATGTCTTTAAATCGGTTGGATAGATACAAAAATCCAAAGAATTGATATTATTCATAGAATTAACTGAATAAAAATCCGGTGCTGAATTAAATAAATCTGTATCTAAGTTGTGAAGCTGTATAGTGCTTTCATAATTTGGCGGAAGCTTAAATTCATACGTGGATTCTGTAGAATGATGAATAAATGTAGTTCCGGATTCTAATTCAATTCTTAATTCCAAAGCATTACTGATGGGAATAGCATTTTCGCACGCCTCAGTCTGTCCATAATACGCGGATCCGCTCACATTTATGTAGGATTCATAATTCTCAAAACAATTCTCATTTACTACTATATTGCTTAGGTCTAATTCACCTTCTAAATCTTCAACTTCCAAAGAATCGGCACATAAGTAATTAAGACCTTCCAAGTCGCCTTCAACAGTAATCTGTGTATGAAAATCATCCACCAGATTCACATATGCAAGCTCTGGATTACCAAATCTAAGAAAGTATAAACGCCGTACCTCAGTAATGTCCAAAGATTTTAGTTTTGTATCGTGACAATTTAGACTTCTCAACAATGGAAGGTCTCTAAGTTCAAGTTCTTCTATATCATTTCCATTACATGAGAAGGATTCCAAATAAAAGTGGTCACTCACATCAATTGTTGTAAGCTGATTCTCTCCACAACCTAATGATTTTAATGCCGGAAGAGAATCTAAATTGAGTTCTGTAATTCTATTTCCACTACAACTAATTGAATGCAATTCAGGATGTGAGCCTAATTGCACTGTATCCAATTCGTTATCTACACACACAAGAGACCTTAACAATGAGTGCGTTCTTAGGTCTAATTTTTTAATATTGTTTCCGGTGCATCCAATAGTTGTTAATAGGGATATGGTACTTACATCAAGAGCGTTTAAATCATTGTTTGGACAATTTAAATAGGTCAAATTCGGCAATAAACTTACATCTAATGATGTCAATTGATTATCCCCACAACTTAGATGAGTCAATAAAGGAAGTTGCCTCAAATCAAGCTCAGTTAGCATATTTTCACGGCAGTATAAAAGCTCAAGAGAAGGTACTCTAGATAAATCAATCATTGTAAGATTGTTTTCCGTGCACCCTATATAAATAAGCTTCGGCAGATCTAAACTCATTGTTGTAATGTTGTTCTCATCTGCAAACAAAATCTCCAAATTAGTAAAAGCATTTATTCCTTCCAATGAGACAATCCCTCGTTCTTTTATGTACAACGTGTCCACAACTTCGGCCTCCGAGTTTTGAATCAACCCATCTTCATTGGTATCAACACCTTCTTCGATCAAAGCAGCTAAAAAATTGGCATCAGGAATATTCACTACCTGTCCGTATGAATAGAAGCTTAAAAGACATAAGTAAAATAGAGTAATTAGTTTTTTCATTGTTTTGATTTAGAATATTGAATTGGTCATGGAAATTTCCTTTAGTAAATATAACCAACTATTATAATCCTTGCAAAAGTTGCTTGAGGTTTTAACTGAGACTTACTCGATCAAAGCATTTTAAATGCTACCCTTGAATTCCTTTTCCGATTCTAGGCAGTTTCAAAATATGAGATCTATCTTGTTCAGATTTCAAGTGAACCTCCAATATCCAAGAGAATCAACTCTTTATTTCTACTTTTAAAATGATCTACGGCTTTATCATGATCAATCTTTATGGGAGGGAATGAGTCATAATGATACCCTATCACCTTATTACACTGAATAAAATCACTGGCAATTGCTGCATCTTCATACCCCATCGTAAAGTTATCCCCTATTGGCAAAACAGCAATATCCAACTTTGGGCAGGTTACTGGTAAGAGCTCCATATCTTTGGTCAACGCTGTATCTCCCGCAATATAGATGCATTGATTTCCATCGTACAAGACAAAACCTCCGGGATTCCCACCGTACGATCCATCTGGCAGTACGCTGGAATGAATGGCATTTACATATTTGGCTGTACCAAAATCGAAAGCATATTTTCCTCCGTGATTCATCGGATGCCCTTTTATGTTTTTTTCGCCAAACCAGCTTACAATCTCAAAATTGGAGACCAATAAGGCTTCCGGATTGTTTTTATGGATGCGTCCTACGTCCAACACATGATCTTGATGTCCGTGGGTAAGAAAGATATAATCGGCTTTGATCTCATCAATTTCGATATGTGAAGCCATTGAATTTCCTGAAATAAACGGATCAAATACGATGCTTTTTCCATTCATTTCCAACAATAGCGTGGCATGGCCTAAAAAAGTGATTTTCATTTCAGTGAGGTTTTAATTTCCATGATTTAAGAATTGGCCTTAAATGTAAAAAGTATTGTTTGTTTTAAAAATATAAATATTCCAAATCATGAGGTTCACACTTATTCTTCGTTCTCCAAGTTTCCATACTATATTTGAATTTTCTTATTAAAGTCGTGTAAAAACATATTGTTAAATGACTTTCATTGTAAAAATTTGATTCAATATGAATATAGCATTGGTCGGCTACGGCAAAATGGGTAAGATTATCGATACACTTGCGATCGAAAGAGGACATCAAATCGTACTGCGTATTTCAAGAAAAAATCTTGATGATTTCACCATTGAAAACCTAAGGCAAAAAAAAGTTGATGTAGCCATCGAATTTACCAATCCGGATGCTGCGTTTGATAACATTATTACGTGTTTTGAAGCAGGAATAAAGGTCGTGAGCGGCTCAACCGGATGGCTGGAAAAATGGGACGTGGCGCTGAATGCAATGAAAAAAAATAATGGATCCTTTCTATATGCCTCCAATTTCAGCGTGGGGGTGAATATCTTCTTTGCTTTAAATCAATACTTAGCGAAACTCATGAATCCTCAAACCGCTTATGATGCAGAAATGACTGAAATCCATCATACGGCTAAAGTGGATGCACCGAGCGGAACAGCTGCAACTCTGGCCATGCAGATTATTGAGCATTTGGATCGAAAAAATGAATGGGTGCAAGAAAAGGAACCGGAATCCAATGAACTTCTTATTACCTCGGTACGCCAAGATCCTGCTCCTGGCACCCATGAGATTTGCTATTCTTCAGACATTGACAATATCGAAATAAAACATACCGCTAAAAGTAGAAAGGGATTTGCCTTGGGTGCGATACTGGCCGCGGAGTATTTGTTGGACAAACAGGGGCTGCATACGATGCAGGATGTTTTGAAGATGTAAGTTGGTGGCTGATTAAAAATAAATGGCTCCACGGCATGAACAAGTCTGAGTGCACTTTTTTATTAACCACTAAGGCACGAGGTTCACAAAGGTTTCACAAAGTTACTATCTTCTTATTAGACATTTTTTCTACTGCCATTTTTCCATTAGAAATAGTAATTCTTGTTTTTTGCTTCTTGATACTGGGATTGTGGTGCCGTCTTTTAGTAAGAAATATCCTCCATCGCTACGATTGTATTTTTTTATGAAGTCGAAATTGATAATGTAGGAAGCATGGACCCTTTTAAATCGGGAATCCGTCAATTTTGATTCCGCGTCTTTTAGTGTTTTAGAGATGAGATATTTACTGCCATCAGAACAATGGTAGTGCGTGTACGCCCCATCCCCCTTGACATACATAATCTCATCGTACTCCAAAAAATGCATGCCGTCCTGCGTAGCCAAAATGATTTTTTTATCGTCTTTCTCGTCTTTTAAGTGTTCCAGCAGCTCGTCGATTTTGGCTTTTTGATTGTTTCGTTTCTCTTTGACGAGTCGTTCGATGGTATCAATAAACTCGGTGCGCTTGATGGGTTTTAGCAAATAATCAAATGCATGCTTTTTAATCGCCTGGATGGCATATTCATTGTACGCTGTAGTAAAAATCAGATAAAAGTCCGTGTATGGACATTGCTCCAGAAAATCAAATCCATTCATATTGGGCATCTCAATATCCAGAAAAAGGATTTCCGGACGGAGTGTTTCAATTTCCTTTAATGCATCTTTTCCATTATCGTATTGCGCAATAATTTCCAGATCCGGAGTATATCGTTCGGCCAGTGCAGTCAGCAATTCCCGGCTATTCGATTCGTCATCAATTATAATCGCTCTCATAGGGCTAAGGTTTTAATTTTCATGGATAAGGTTACAATGGTCCCGGATTCGGGTTCTGGCAGTTCCGATTTGTCTTTCACTTCGACATGTGCGTTGAGATCGTAAATTTTATTGATCATATCTAATCGCTCAGAAATTATTTTTTGTCCAAATGATTTCTTAGTTACATTAAAACTACTTTTTCGCTTTTTAGAGTTTTTTGTACCAATACCGTCATCTTCAATTACAATCTTCAGATAATCTTCCTCCTTTTTAAGGATTAGAGAAAGATTGCATTGCTCGGTTCTTTTGGGTAGAAGTCCATGCCATATCGCATTTTCTATGTAAGGTTGAATCAGCATGGGAGGGATCAACGTGGTGATCATATTGATTTCATCATCAATAGATTCATGGAAATAAAACAGATTTTCAAACCGTAGTTTTTCCATTCCAATGTATAAACGCAAAGCACGCAACTCACTTTCCAGAGAGACCCAATCCTGACGAGAATTCTCTAAAATAATACGCATCAATTGGGCAAAACTGGTGAGATAGTCCGATGCATTTTCCTGATCATTTTTTACAATAAAATTATTGATCGAATTCAAACTATTAAACATGAAATGGGGATTCATTTGGGATCTCAATGATTTCATTTCCAGCTCGGATACCTTTTTTAAGTTATTAGAAAGGGAAATCTCGGCTTCTTTTCGCTCTTCTTCCGCTTGATAGGCTATAATCTTGGTCGCCACAATCGTAGATATCGCCGACAGGAAAGACAACCTTCTATCGTTGAAATAATTTTTTAGACGATGTTCACAGTCAATCACACCCAATACTTCATCGTTTGAAATGATCGGAACACATATTTTAGAATGATGATTTTCAGAGGATTTATTGTTGCTCTGATCTTCATCCAAATCATCAATTACCACAGGCAAACCTTTAGTAACTGCAGTTCCCAACACATTGTTATCAGTAGCCACAAAAGATAAACGCTCTAAAAACTCATTGCTATCCGGTGACGCGACGCGTACAGCCTGCCGCACAAATTCCTGATCGTTTTTTTCCAACGTATAAATGGCGCATGCGTCAATATCCAATTGTCCGATACATTCCAGAATTAGATTCCAAAACTCCTTTTCCATATCCGCATACTTGTGCATCGAAAAGGAAAAAAACCGCAGGCTTTCGTCATACTTTTTCTTTTCACTTTGGTCCGCTTTTAACCTTCTGTAAAATTTAAGCAGCGCATATGTCAACGTGAGAAGAACAACCAGAACAAGCCCATAAAACCACCAGGTCCTCCACCATGGGTAGTCGACCTGTATCGCTATTGAATTTGAGGCTTCCACCCAATCCTTCCCATTCTCAGTAGCCCGCAATTTGACCTCGTACAAGCCGGAATTTAAATTTTGGATCAAAATCGGATTGGTTATCGCTTCTACCCAATTGTCTTGCTGAATGGTAACGGAATATTGATAGCTCAGCTCGGGCGTATTCCATAAATCGATATTTTGATAATAGACCCCTACATTATTCTTCGAAGAAGTCAAATTTATGGTCTGATCACCGCTAATCAGAATTTGATTTTCATTTTGAATGACACCGGTTATGAACGGATTTAATTCCAGATTGCTATTTGTCAACTTAGCCGGATCAAAATAGCACATACCTGTATTCAGCCCGTAGTGAAAGATTCCATCTGTATCAACATAGGAGGCATGCATACGGAACCCACCGCCCATAAATCTATTTTCTTCTGTGAATGCCTCAATTTTTTCACCCTTTTGATTAAACTTGTACAATGCATTTTCAATCGCAATCCATAAGTTTCCTTCCCTATCTTTGTCTATTGATAAAATCCTTCCATCCAGTATTTTCTTATCAAATTCATACGAATTCATTTCATCATCATGATTAAAGACAAACAGACCACTTTGACTTCCTACATACAATCTGCCCAAGTTATCTTTTCCAAAATCCGTCACATTGCTGACATTGTGTACTTCAGGAAAATCTAATGTTTGTAACGTATCCTCGGACAAGACATACGCTCCTTCTCTCCAGGTACCAATAAATGTTTCACCGTCAATCACTCTCAACTCCCGAATGGCTGTTTCCAATTCTTCAAATGAGTCCACGGCATGGTTTGGATCGAGCATTAATGTATTGAGATCAAGAACATTTATTCCTTTGGAGGTGCCCACCCATAGCTTCTCATCGGATCCAATGATCAGCGTATACACAAAATTACTTTTTAGAGAAGGGTTGAAATCTTCTTGAAATCTAAACGATTTAATCTCATTCCCTTTGGTATCTAAAATTTCAAGACCTCCTCCGGACAGGCATAAAAAAATGCGATCCCACTGATCAATAAATAAATTCAACAAACCCAAAATCTCACCTTCTTCTTGTGCTCTTACATCGGACCGAATGGTATGCGTATCATCCGAGTATTTTAATAAACCTTGCGCAGAAGCCAGCCAGTAGTACCCTTTGGAATCCTTAGCTACATGGGAAATGTGTCCTTCAAAGATTGTGTTTTGATCTTCATCGATGAAAGAGCCAATGTACTTGGCATTCCTTCTAAAACGATTAAAAATATTTAAACCAGATGTTCGGCTCGTCACGAATACATTTCCGTCATTTCCTGTAAACAATCGATATGCATTATCAGATGAAATGGATCCCGGGTCCGCAAAATCGTGGGCATAATTTTCAAAAGAGAAATCATCGGTATTCAAAATAAAAAGACCTTGATAGCCGGATGTTATCCCAATGTGGTTCTCATCTAATCTTCGAATTCTTCGATAATAGGTATTGATGCCTGGTTGCTTTTCCAGAAAATCCAAAGCCAGATTTTTTTCAATCTGATTTTCCTCCATATTGACCAGAAAAAGCTCGTGGTGGTTGAAGGTGCTAATCAACATATAAACATCATCAATCAATGCCGCACCATGACTTACGACCTGATCAAAAACATACTCCACGTTTCCTGATTTTCCGTTGTATAAGATTGCTTTGCCTCTCGATGTAATCAAATACCTTTCTTTGGATTCACGGGTAATTTGTAGGGCAGGACTGAGGTAAATTGGTGCATCAAAAAGATGGATTGTATCTACCTTTTGACGATCTAACCGATAACAAAAATGGCCTTCTTTAGCCAACAATTGAACTTTTCCATCTTTTCCTTTGATTAGATTTAATATACCGGAAGGTGCCACATCCTCCATATCCACATGATGCAATTTTCTATTCTCATCCAGATACAACAACTCTCTTTTTGATGATCGCAGCCATATCAGGTTGGACGAATCAATCATGATTTCGGATACGTTATAGTTCTCAATGCCTGCGATGATATCATTGGTGTAATTGGTTACTTTTCCATCGGTGTAGGAATCCAGACTATTATTCGCCAATATCCAAAGCATATCATCCGGCCCTTGAAGCGCACTGTAGACCAAATTGGAAGAAAGACCGTCACTCGTATTGATATTCTTAAACGTCACTCCTTGACCAAAGGAATTGGTTGCCAAAAGTAGTAGAACGATATATCCGAAAAATCTCAAAGCGTCGCTTGCCGGTTTAATAAAATTCAAGTTATAAAAAAGTGCATCATGTGGTTTGATTTCAGAATCAGAATATTAAAACGATTTATACAATTCTTCATTAGAGAATATTTGATTTTTAATAAAGTGTTTTGAATACAATAGTAGGAGCAATTGCTTGCAATATTTTAATAGATTGGTAAATGGTACTGCCGGATTAAAAAATGGAGGTTTTGGGTTGAACTTGAACGATGGAAAATTTAAAAAGACAAGATCATCTAAAAATTTAAAACTTCGACACTTATTCCACTGAGCCTCAAAGGCGCTGTGCAGCATTAAAATTAAGGTAATAGGAAACTAATCGGAAAGAATAGGATCCTTATATTTTCAAAATATTATGGTAGTTTTTTTTAGTATTTACCTTTAAATTCAAGGGAGATTTTCATACATATCATGCAAAATCTTCGAATAATTGGTTTTTTCATAATTCGACGATTTGGTATTCAATTCACCGACTATTCTTTTCCAGGAATCAAAATCAAATCGAACATTCCCTTTGCCGTAAGCGATTTTTAATTTTTGAATCAAAAACCAGCCATTGGTATTCATCATATCCTTCAATTCCAATATCGTCCATTTTCGATTGACGTCTTCTATCCTCAAGGTCACTCTCAGCGCTTTTTTATACAAGCTGATTGCCCCTTTTGTATCGTTGTTGTTTTCAAGATCATTGGCTACGCTAATTAGTTTTTTCACTCCCTTATTGGCCTCACTTCTTAAAATTTGTGAAATCAATAGTGCGATTAGAATGATCGCAATGATACACAGTTTTATGATAGCTCTTGTCGACATAATGGTTATCGTTTGGTTTGTAATTCCCAACAAGTATACATAAAATCGATCAACACAGCACGATTTTCATTTAGTAGCTTCATTAACGCAACCTCATAAATTTCATATGTAATTCTAAAACTTTACTCTGTTTGTGGATTCTTAATCTAATATGATCTTTGACCAATCCGCTGGTATATCATACAAACAAGCATTTAAACACTGCAGGAATCCAAGTTGTACACCAAGAATGGTACTTCATCGATGAAACGGATGCTGTTGTACCCAATTAAACTTTCTACTTGTCAATAAAAACGGTTTTCTTTCTTTTAATATCACTGCTAAAGAATCATTTTCATACCTACCATTTAAAGTTATGGAATCGGTAAACATTTTATATTGGTATTTGGTGCCTATGCTATCATCCTTCATTTTGAAGAAGGTAATTTCTTGGTTGACGGTATCAATTTCAGTGTTGTTATAATAGGGGTTTCCTTTTTGTCTTTTGAAAACGGTGCGACCGTCTTTTCGGATATCCAATTCTTTCCAAACTTTTTCTGCCGGTGGATGCTCCATCAATCCTCCATCGCGATACAGCGAAAATTGACCTACTTCATATAATCCATGGAAGGCCACGGCAGGAGTTTGATTCTTGTATTGTTGCGCATACCCATTAAGTGTGTAGGCTGAGTTGGTAATGTAAATGATCAATACCGCCCATTTAAGATAAAACTTAATCTTTTGCCATTTTTGAGGTACCACATCGGCGATTTTAACCGGTTCAAATGCTTTGCCGCGAAAGAAAAAGTCGATCACATTCTTTCCCCAAAAACCAATAATGATCAAGCTGAATACAACCATATGTGTGGAGAAAAATTTCACCGGCACATCAAAGCAATAGTTGAGCATCATAACATTGGTCATTACTCCGAGCGTTATTATGGCTCCAAGTAGAGTTGTTTTTCGGCTAAAAAGTAAAACTCCTCCCACGAATTCTGCAACTCCGGTAAAGATGCAATACGTCTTCGAAAATCCCATAAACGCCCAAAGAAGCCCCATGGGTGACTTGTCACCCAACAAGGTATTCATGCCCGAAATTGTAGGTGGACCAAACTGGAGATAAAAGATTTTGGCGTAGCCGTAAGAAATCATCTGATAGGCCACGAAGTATCTAATGAGTATAAGAAACCATTTATGCAGGTGGTTATAATTCGGTCGTTTGTAATCGATAATGGATACAACTATTGCGAATATCACCGATACAACGGCAAAGAAATACATCGAATAAAGATCAAACCAAGTATCTCCGCTTCCAGAAGCAATGGATTGTACATTTTCCGTTTCACCCACCAAAGCCGCAAACCAAGGAACAGCGAAATTCCAAATGGGCTGAAACAAAAACGTGGTTATATATTGTGTAGAATTGGTATAGAGGAAAATGTAACACAGTAAAAATAAGAAAATAGCTTTTTTGAGAGATTGCATAGTTCGAGTTGTATGGTCAAAAGATAGTCCAAAAGGTTCATTAATCAAAAACAAGATCTAATTATGAAACTTGAAAGGAATGTTCGCTTTAGTATAAGAATGTATTTTCTACAATAAGTAGATCTCCCTAAAAAAGGTTAACACCCAAAGGTGAATATCTCGACTGTGCATCTAAGTGTCTTAGCACCGTTCAATCTAAATTCATACTGTAAAGGTCTATTTCTTTTACCACGAAGAGCATGGTGAAAGCACGAAGGATTTCACAAAAGAATTTACTTAAACGGCACAAACTCTTCATAATACCGCACGGCGTAACCACCCCATACTCCCAATGCACCTTCCACATTAGATGTCACTCGATTGTACGAGCTAAACGGTCCTGAATTATTTCGACTAAATTCAAGCGTATTCCAAAACTCATAATGGGCCTCATCCAACGTCATCCACTTGATGCGGATGCTATCCCCTCGATAGTACAATCCAAATGAATTGGCATCAAAGCCAGTTTCACTTGATTCTGCTTTGGTGAGCGGGAATTCAAATTCTTTACCGTCAAAAAAATTATCGTTGACAACCGAAGAAAAAGGTGAAATTAATCCTTCATCATTTTCTTCTGTAAAGTAGCGATAGTAATTCGCCTCCTCCACCGGATCATCAATCGTCACCCATAATCTGGCCAAGGTATCGCTCGGTTCGCCCGGAGGATCATCCCATCTCAAATTGAAAAGAGGCACCATGGGCGGGATCGTTGTACTGGCTGTGATTACCTCATTCTCCAATTCAATCCTCAGATCATATTTCCCACCTTCCTTTCGATCAATCAAATCGAATAAATCGACATACGCACAAATATTCAAAGTCGTATTATCCGCATCAAATCCCAGCGCCTCTGCCGCCGCTTGACGAACTTCTTCCGGTAACTCTTCCAAACAATATTCCAATAATTCAACGGTATCCGTTCCATCAAAAACAGTCACCTTTGCATCGTTGACAAACAATTCATTAAACGTATTCAAATCGATCGTAGACAAAAATGGAATGCTTTTGGTCAACAATACATACGTAGGCATAGCACCTTCCCCCGCTTCAATAAATCCTTCTACCACCAAAAGCTGATCCTCTTCCGAAGTATCCGGAATAAATTCTTCGGTACAGCTCCAGTAGACAACAGCAATCAGAAGAAAAGCAAAAATTACTCTATAATTCAATTTCATTGTTCTATATATTTCTTCAGCGTTTTCGCCATATATTATTCTCAATTAAAATTCATGCCCAATCAGTCAATTTTCAATTATCCATTGTCAATTTTCAATTACTTCTGGTTCCACTTAAAATTATACGTAATCGAAGGTATCAAAGGAAAGATCGTAATCTGCTCCCCTTCAATTGTAGTCGATCCATTCTCAAAATTGGTCTCAATGTCATAATTTATAAAAAATGGGTTTTTGCGGTTGTACGCATTGTAAATGGAAAAAGTCCAACTTCCTCGAAATGCTTTTTTGCTATCCGGTTTTGGAGTATAGGTAAAGGAGACATCAAATCGATGATACGGCACCAATTGAGCACTATTTCGCGGTCCATAAAACGTATTCAACTCCTGTTCGATAAAATAGAAGCCGTTAATGGGCGTAAAATACCTTCCCGATCCATAAATAAACGTCGCTCCCATATCCCACTTCTTACTGAGCGAATAATTGGCCACTACCGAAAGATCGTGTCTTCGATCATAAATGGCAGGATACCATCGCCCATCTTCAATATCGGGAAAAGAACGCTCAGATCGTGAAAGTGTGTAGCCGATCCATCCATTCAAACGTCCGGTTGATTTTTTGATAAAAAGCTCTGCACCATAGGCTCTCCCCTTTCCGAAGACAAAATCATCTTCGACTTCGGTGGTGATGTCATTTACATAATTATCAGCGTAATCAATTTGATTTTTCAAGTCTTTGTAATACACTTCAAAGGAAGTCTCGTACATATCATCTTTCCAGTTTTTGAACACTCCCAATGCGTATTGGATGCCTCGTTGTGGTTCTACAATCTCCGTACTTGGCACCCAAATATCCGTCGGTAACGTACTCGAGCTATTACTCACCAAGTGCAAAAATTGATTGGTAAACGTAATTCCTCCTTTAAACGAAAGATCTTTCGAAGAGGCGTATTTAAAACTTAGCCTTGGTTCTAATCCAGTATAAACTTTAGCCGTTTCGAATCGACCAAATTCCTCACCTGTCAGCTTACTTGTGTAAGGCCCCACTTGAGAAAAGATCGAAAACCGAAGCCCTGTATTGATGCTGAACCTGTTATTGACCTTGATATCATCCAACATATACAAGCCTATTTCATTCGCATATTTAGGCAAAAACTCGGTACTGAAATCCACTTCACCATTTGTTGCACTCGCCGTATTGGGAGTCAATTTATGATAGGTATAATTCACCCCAAACTTAAGGTTGTGCATCGTATTGGCATAATACTCAAAATCGAGCTTTAAGTTATAATCCCGCACACCGGAAAAGACTTTAAAAATAAAATCTTCCTGACCTCCATCGAATTGAAAGCTGTAGTCGTTGTAAATGGCCGAGAGGTTAAAAAACAACTTGTCATTAAAAAGGTGATTCCACCTCAGGGTTCCGGTCTTATTTCCATAGGGCAAATCAAAAAACAGATCTCGCCCAGGTTGTCGAAACTTAAATACATCCCTGCCGAAGTAACCACTAAAGTATAATCGATCCTTATTCGAAAAACGATAATTCCATTTGGTATTCAGATCATAGAAATAATAATTGGTGCCTTCGAAATCGGAGCCATTTAGTGCAGGTTGTGCCAAATCCAGGATGTAGGTCCGTCTTCCTGAAATAATAAATGAACTTTTCTCTTTGATCAAGGGCCCCTGCACCGTAAGTCGGGAAGAAATCAGTCCGATTCCCCCTTCTACTGCGTATTTTTTATTGTTTCCTTCTTTCATTTGAATATCCAACACAGAAGACAATCGTCCGCCGTAATTCGCAGGCATTCCCCCTTTAATCAAGGTTGTATTTTTGATGGCATCCGCATTAAAGACTGAGAAAAAACCAAGCAAGTGACCGGAATTATACACAACTGCCTCATCCAACAATACCAAATTCTGATCCGGACCACCTCCCCGCACGTAAAATCCTGCATTCCCTTCTCCGGATGAAAGCACACCGGGTAAAAGCTGGATGGTTTTCAGAATATCCACTTCCCCAAATATCGCCGGCAATTTTTTGATGTTTTCTACCGGCAATTCGATCATGCCCATTTGCGTGCTTTCAACATTCTGTCTTTTTTGCTCTTTTTCCGCAGAGATGACCACTTCTTCCATAGTAATCCCCTCGGCAAGATCTACATTCAACTCCAGATTCTTATTCAGATCCAACTCAAAAAACTGGTCCTCAAAACCAAGATAGCTGAATGCAATTTTGTATTTACCCTTCGGCAGTGTCAGCGAATAAAATCCATAGGTATTGGTGGTAGTGCCTTCTATTGGATTATCGGCATTGACTACATTGGCTGAGATGAGGGTCTCCCCTGTCTGAGTGTCTCGAACATAACCACTTAAGGTATACTTGTCCTGTGCATTGATGATAAGGGTGAGAAAAAGCAGTGTGAGAGTAAGTAAATATTTCATACTATTGAATTGGTGCTTCATGTCGTATTAAACAATGCTGCAAAGGTCGTTATATTAATGCATGTATTTTAAGTTTTCGGACAAATTGATGATTTCGGTTGTTGAATCAACGAGAATTTGAGATTAGCTTGATGTTGCGAACTTCGGGGATGGATGGGGAGGTTTTTACACGGAGTTGAAAGGAGAAGACGCCGAGGAGCACTGAGTTTTATATTTGGTGATGGGAAAGATGGGAGAGATTGGAGAGATGGGAGGTTTTACACGGAGTTGAACGGAGAAGGCACGGAGAAGCACCGAGTTTTATATTTGGTGATGGGAAAGATGGGAGAGATTGGAGGTTTTACACGGAGTTGAACGGAGAAGGCGCGGTGGAGCACCGAGTTTTATATTTGGTGATGTGAGAGATGGGAGAGAAAGGAGGTTTTATACGGAGTTGAACGGAGAAGGCGCGGTGGAGCACCGAGTTTTATATTTG
>JBCCVV010000070.1:0-22500 GCA_039194925.1 Bacteroidota bacterium | reverse complement strand
GTAACGCCAAGGCGTTATGACGGCGTGCCTTTTGCATAATGAGCCTACGAGTTACACCTCACTAGCGAGTTTAAGTTTTTAAGGAACGAATGCGAAGCGAAAGCGAGTCTGAATAGGGCGAAGAGCTAGTGGGGGTAGACGCGAAACCTGGTGATCTACCCATGGGCAGGTTGAAGCTAAGATAGTATCTTAGTGGAGGACCGCACCGATATATGTTGAAAAATGTTCGGATGACCTGTGGGTAGGGGTGAAAGGCCAATCAAACCAGGAGATAGCTCGTACTCCCCGAAATGCATTTAGGTGCAGCGTTGAGTCGAGTGTCATGGAGGTAGAGCTACCAATAGGGCTAGGGGGCTTCACCGCCTACCAACCCCTGATGAACTCCGAATGCCATGACATTGCATCAGCAGTGAGGCTATGGGTGCTAAGGTCCATAGCCAAGAGGGAAACAACCCAGACCATCAGCTAAGGTCCCCAAATTTTAGTTAAGTTGAATGAACGAGGTGGGAATGCTAAGACAGCTAGGATGTTGGCTTGGAAGCAGCCATTCATTTAAAGAGTGCGTAACAGCTCACTAGTCGAGCGTTCCTGCGCGGAAAATAATCGGGCATCAAACTAAATACCGAAGCTATGGATTTATATCAGGAGATATAAGTGGTAGGGGAGCATTCTGTACAGCGCAGAAGGTAATCTGTGAGGATTATTGGAGCGTATAGAAAAGAAAATGTAGGCATGAGTAACGATAAGAGGGGTGAGAGACCCCTCCGCCGCAAGACTAAGGGTTCCTCGATCTATGCTAATCAGATCAGGGTTAGTCGGGACCTAAGGAGTATCCGAGAGGAGAATTCGATGGAAAACGGGTTAATATTCCCGTACCGGTGTATACTGCGATGGGGTGACGAAGGCGTGTAAGGGCTGCCAACAGACGGAATAGTTGGTTGAAGTATGAAGGCGTTGATTGAGTAGGCAAATCCGCTCATGAGCTGAAGTACGATAGTACTCAAGTGTTTAGGCACGCGAGATAATGCCCCCAAACAGACTTCCGAGAAAAACCTCTAAGCTCTAGGTATATACCGCCCGTACCGTAAACCGACACAGGTAGTCGAGGAGAGTATCCTCAGGCGCTCGAGTGATTCGTGGCTAAGGAACTAGGCAAAATGGCCTCGTAACTTCGGGAGAAGAGGCGCTCCGGTTAAAATTGGAGCCGCAGTGAAAAGGCCCAGGCGACTGTTTAGCAAAAACACAGGACTATGCGAACTCGAAAGATGAAGTATATGGTCTGACACCTGCCCGGTGCTGGAAGGTTAAGGAAGGGGTTTAGGAGTAATCCGAAGATCTTAACTGAAGCCCCAGTAAACGGCGGCCGTAACTATAACGGTCCTAAGGTAGCGAAATTCCTTGTCGGGTAAGTTCCGACCTGCACGAATGGTGTAACGATCTGGGCACTGTCTCAGCCACGAGCTCGGTGAAATTGAAGTATCGGTGAAGATGCCGATTACCCGCAATGGGACGAAAAGACCCCGTGAACCTTTACTACAGCTTCACATTGTGCTTGGATATAAGATGTGTAGGATAGGTGGGAGACAATGAAGGTGCCACGCCAGTGGTGCTGGAGTCGTCCTTGAAATACCACCCTTCTTATATTTAGGTTCTAATCGCGTTGAAGGCGCGAGACATTGTGTGGTGGGTAGTTTGACTGGGGTGGTCGCCTCCTAAAGAGTAACGGAGGCTCGCAAAGGTACCCTCAGCATGGATGGTAATCATGCGCAGAGCGTATTAGTACAAGGGTGCTTGACTGGGAGAGAGACATCTCGATCAGGTAGGAAACTAGGCTAAAGTGATCCGGTGGTTCCGTATGGAAGGGCCATCGCTCAAAGGATAAAAGGTACTCCGGGGATAACAGGCTGATCTCCCCCAAGAGCTCATATCGACGGGGAGGTTTGGCACCTCGATGTCGGCTCGTCACATCCTGGGGCTGGAGAAGGTCCCAAGGGTTGGGCTGTTCGCCCATTAAAGTGGCACGCGAGCTGGGTTCAGAACGTCGCAAGACAGTTCGGTCTCTATCTATTGTGGGCGTAGGAATATTGAGAAGATCTGACACTAGTACGAGAGGACCGTGTTGGACAAACCTCTAGTGTATCTGTTGTGGCGCCAGCTGCATTGCAGAGTAGCTATGTTTGGCATGGATAAGTGCTGAAAGCATCTAAGCACGAAGCCAACTTCAAGATGAGTATTCCAGTAATTAATTACGAAGGGTCGTAGAAGATGACTACGTTGATAGGCTATAGGTGGAAGTGCAGTGATGTATGGAGCCGAGTAGTACTAATTACCCGACAGCTTCCTTTTTTACTTTTAACAAGTCAGAAGACAAAATTAAAGTAAAGAATAAAAAATGTAGAAAAGCTCTAGATGAATGAATAATGTAATATAATACTAAGAAATTTTTCTTGACTGGAAACTACGTTCTCCAACTTAGTCATGATCTATCAACGGATAGGTTAAGAAAATAAACGATAAGATACACCATAAAGAAATACAGATAGTTTAAGGTAATAGACAATAGACTATCATCCTGACTGAAAGAGTCAGGAAAAGAGTTAATGGTGGCTATAGCACGGGTGTTCCACCTCTTCCCATTCCGAACAGAGAAGTTAAGCCCCGTAGCGCCGATGGTACTGCGTATGTGGGAGAGTAGGTCGCTGCCAATTAATAAAAGAAGGAGTCATGTATGTAATGTGCATGGCTCTTTTTGGTTTTAGGGAGGTTGAATTGTAAAGCAGAAATCTACTCTAGCTATTCACCCTTGACAGAGGTCAAGGTTCCTTCACATGAAGGTATATTTAATACCTTCATACTATTATCGCAGAAATTGTTCAGTCATACCTCTTCCCAATTTGAACAGAGAAGTTAAGCCCTGTAGTGCGAACGACTGGTGCGCAGCAATGACGCTGGAAGTGTCATAAGGAGAGACCCGCAAGCAAACCTTGCGGCGTGCAGGCAGTAAAATCGGTCGATGTATATACTGCCAATTAATAAAAGAAAGAGTCATGTATGTAATGTGCATGGCTCTTTTTGTTTTATGAGATCTCTACCATGGATCAACCTACTCGATCCGACCACCTCACGCTAAGGCGTGGGTTCCCTTGCTTGAAAGTATATTTAATACCTTATTTCTGCTGATGCAGAAATCGTTCAGTCGAACCTCTTTCTTTATCGAACAGAGAAGTTAAGTGCTGTAGTGAGAACGACTGTTGTGCAGCAATGACGCTGGAAGCGTCATAAGGAGAGATCCGCATGCCAACCTTGCGGCGTGCGAGAAGTGAAATCGGGAGACGTATATCTTGCCATATTAATAAAAAAAAGAGTAATGTATGTAATTTGCATGGCTCTTTTGTGTTATGGAGAAGGGCATTAGAGTTGGTAATGAATTTGATTCGTACTCTAGCGTAATCGTAATGATATTCAATTAAAAACGGTTTAGGTCTATAATGATGGATTAAATTTATTTATTCTGTATTGAAATTCATTTGGAGGTGTGAAATTAAGTTTAAACACCGGTTGGATAAACGATTATCTTAAGCATATGTACTTGTGCACTTTTATGGAATTGCGCTGCTGAGAATGTCACATATTTCGAAGATCGCAGTTATATGGAAAATGATATCAATGATAATCCAAATAGCTAAGCGGTTATTAAATCTTATTTATCCAAGATTATGCATTCTTTGCAATGCTGAAACACCTAATGAAGGTCAGCATTTTTGTGTGGATTGTCTAATTAATATGCCTCGTACCAATCATTTTAAAAGGAAAGAGAATGTAGCTGCACAGCGATTTTGGGGAAGGTTCCCATTTGAAGATGTAGCTAGTGTCTTAAATTTTGATTCCTATTCTGATATCAGATGGATGATCCATCGATTAAAGTATGAAGGAAGAAAAGACATCGGACATACATTGGGTATAATGGCCGGCAAAAGCATGTTAAAATCGAAGTTTTTCAAAGATATAGATGTGATTATTCCCATTCCTTTACATCGTGAGAAGAAAGCCAAACGAGGTTACAACCAGGCAGCTTACTTTGGAAGAGGAATTGCAGAAATGTTATCTGTTCCGATGCGAGAGGATGTAGTGGTAAAGTACAAATATACCAAATCACAAACCAAAATGAGTAGGATGGAACGGATCAGAAATGTAATGGATTCTTTCCGACTTGAAGAAAAAAAAGGGATAGAAAGCAGACATATTCTTATCGTAGATGATGTACTGACTACAGGAGCGACAATTGAAGCATGTGCAAGAATACTTATGGAAGCAGCCAATGTCAAAATATCCATAGTGACAGCTTGTATAGCAAGGAATTAAGATTTTGTTATAATAGCCACCTTTAATGGTATTTGAAACGCGAAAAAGGAGCCTATTGCGTTATCAGGAGTAGTATTTTAATATCTTTGTGCCCAATTTGAAAATCTTACATTTTCAAAAATTAAAAAGAATGTATCAATGAGGATTTACACGTATTTTTTTGCTGTAATTATTGCATTATCATTTCAGACCATGAATGCACAGACCTTTGGTGTTAAAGCAGGGTTAAACTATTCGAAGTTCCTGGGACCAACAGAAACTGGTGTTAATGAGAGTTACGGATTCAGCAATGGCTTTCATTTTGGTTTGACTTATTCCTATGATTTTACGGATTTATTTTCAATACGTACAGAGTTGTTTTATATACAGAATGGAAGTACATATAGTTATGATGGAGACTCATACTACATTATAAGACAGTCGGATAAAACGACCTTTGAGCAGGGGCAATTGACCTTTTATGAATTAAATATTTCTAATGCGTATCTAAGTATTCCAATAGTAGCCAATTACAGATTAAGCAACAGGTGGGAAGTATTTGGAGGTGCATATATGAACTTGTCTATCGGTCCAACTGCGAGAGGCCAAATGAGGTTTGTATCCAATGATCATCCGGATGAGATCCGTTTTATCCAGTCTCTTGATTTTAGATACGGAAATGATAATATTGACGAAATTACGGGAAGATCATTAGGCAACTTAGAGGATATTGGAGTTCTTGTTGATGGCGAAATTGTAATTCTGCCAAAATTTGCGGGGGCTTATACTCAACAGGGAGAAAAGACGGCAACGAAGATCAATACATTGGACTACGGTCTTACAGCAGGAGCTCATTATTTTCTTAATAGAGGCTTTTTTGTAGGGCTTACAATAGATTATGGATTGCCGGACCTTACCAATAACAATGCAGACATAAGCCTGAAAGAGTTAACTCCTGAAAATAATTTTATTTTTAGTGAAGATAAGGATACTCATCTGGGCATTAAAGCTTCCTTTGGATTTAGGTTTTAATCTACAGTTGTTTAAATTTTTGGACTGACAAGGGGGTACGTACGGCTGACTTACCCAAGACAACGCACTGTTATTAAAATTGCCTAAAATACTATTCAAAAAAATCTGCTTTATCTCTTGAATCAATCAAGACTTGAAATCCTAAATTTTTCTTAATACGAAACATTTCGTAGAATAAATTTTGAATTACGAAGGGTTTCGTATAATATTGTACGAAGATTTTCGTATTAAGAATACTTTTTTCAATTAAACGAATAGAAGACTATGACGAAATTGTCAGAAAATGAATTGAAAATCATGCAAATCTTGTGGGATCAGGGTCCATCAAGTGTCCGAGATGTCCACGAAAAGATTTCGGAAGATAAGGACTCTGGATATACTACCACATTGAAGCTAATGCAAATCATGGCGTCTAAAGGGATAGCAGTAAGAGATACTTCTTCTCGTACGCATATTTATTCTGCTGCATTGTCAGAGCAAAAGACCAAAAAGGATCTGTTGTCTCGATTTATTTCTTCAACTTTCAAGGGATCTTCTTCGTCTCTAGTGTTACAGGCTCTGGGAAATGGAAATACAACTCAGAAGGAATTGGATGAAATCAAAGCGCTAATCTCAACAATTGAAAAAACCAATAAAAAATGAATACACTAATTCAACTTATAGATCCAACGATTGCTCAAGCAATGGGGTGGACCATAATTCATTCCCTCTGGCAAGCATCACTTATCGCTCTTTTGATGTCATTGATTCATCGATTTAATGAACATCGAAAATCTACATTTAAATATGGTGTTTCGGTATTATCGATGATTGCTGTTTTGACAGTTAGTGGTATTACGTTTTCCTATTATTACGTTACATCAACCACTGCTCCCGAACTTTTAGCCAGTGTAGAATTAACTCAAGTTCAGATAGATGGAATGCATGAAAAAACGACACTAGGCGGCTTACAATCATTTTTTGCTCAAAATATTGAGCAGATTAATTTGATCTGGGGTATTGGTGTGATCTTATTTTTAGCGCGATTTTTCTTTTCATATGGATACACCAAGTATTTGAAGAGATCAGCTGAATTTTCAAATTCAACTTCATTGAAACCCATATTAAAACGTATACAGAATAACTTGCTGATCCAAAAAACCATTGAAATTGCTGAATCAGCAAAAGTAAACGTACCTATGGTGGTTGGACATTTCAAACCAATCATTTTGTTTCCCATTGGCATGGTCAACCTATTGAGCATTGACGAAGTGGAAGCGATCATTACGCATGAATTGGCCCATATTAAACGATACGATTATATTACCAATATACTATTGACATTGATCGAGATTTTATTTTATTTCCATCCCGCAGTATGGTGGATCAGTGCAAATGTGAAGTCAGAAAGAGAAAATTGTTGCGATGATTTTGCTCTGTCCCATAACATAGATAAGATGGTCTACGCCAAGGCTTTAGTTAAATTGGAAGAAATGAAATCTATTCGTTTCCCATCTTTGGCTATGCCCTTTTCTTCCAGAAAACATCAATTAATTAACAGAATTAAGAGAATTATGAATATGCAACAAACCCAAAATGATTTTAAAGAGAAATCGATTGCCACAATCTTACTACTTAGTATTGTGATCTTGTTTTCCAATCAGGCGAACATTGAATCTTCCCAGTCTGCTTCTTCACAATCTATAGCAATACAAGTAGATGATAAGATAAACCAAAATACAAAATTAGTCGGAAAAGATGATCTGGTGCTGAAAGTAAAAGATGGAAAACTTGAGTCGTTGACCATCGATAATGAAGAGCAGCAAAGCGAATTTGTTGAGGAGATAGCTTCATCTATTGAAAGAACCAGTGATGGAGATGAAAGTTATACGGTGACAGTGAAAGAAAACCCATTACTTGAAGTTAAGGATGATCATGTCCATATCAAAGGACTGGGAGGCGTTTACTATGAAAGTGATGACCTCAACCCTTTTTTTGGGGACACCATACCAGAGAGCAGTAATAGTAGTAGAACAATCATAACAAGAGAAAATGGAAAAACGGTAGAGGTAGAAAGTGAAGATGGTGAAATAACATCATTAAAGATAAACGGAGAAGTTATTCCGAAAGAGAAATACGATCAACATGAAGAAGAAATAGAATATAGCAGGAATTTCTATGAATTTGATAAGGATAATAATTTCTTTAAATATTTTGATGGGAATGATTTTTCGAAAAGTTTTGGACTGCTCTTTGATGGTGAGAACTGGAGAGAGTTTGGTGGGAATATAAATCAATTCATGGACGAGGAATTAATGGAACGGCTTAAAGATGTTGAGGGTATGCGATTTAATTTTGATTTCAAAAATTTGGATAAACTAGAAGATTTAAACAAATTTCATGAAATGGAAAGACTGCATAAGTTTGAAGGCCTGGAGCATTTGAAGGAATTGGAAAATTTGAATGAAATTTTTGAAGAATTGGGTATGAGAATGGATACTACATTGAAAGGCATGCAATTCCACTTTGACGGCTTTGATGGGTTCGAAGGGCTGGACGGATTTAGATATCACTTTGATTTTGACAATAACGATGATCTAAATCGTTTTTACAAAGATTTTGGTTCTGATTATAAGAGTGGAACGGTAGTGGATAAAATCGGACGAATGTTGAATAAAGATGGATTATTAAATGAATATAAATCCAATAAAGTCGAAATCACTGGAAAACACTTGAAAATAAACGGTGAAAAAATGCCAAAAGCGATCTTTGAAAAATACAAAAACGTATATCAGGAAACTACAGGTGCTCCGCTTACCAAGAATTCTAAAATGGTTTTTGATGTAGAAGGAAAGCCGAGTAAAAGAAAGGTAAAGACTTTCTAATCCAAAAAAGACAAGTAATGAATGTGGAAATGATTATTGAGTAAAAGAGATCATCGTTATATAATCCACGATGCGCCCGTATCTGAGTTGAAATTCAAGATACGGGCGTTTCATTTAAAAATTACAGATAAATGTAATATGATAGCCATTTAAAATTCCGAAATTTGCACCATGCAGGAATTAGGATATTCTTATTTACAAGAGCTCAACGATATTCAAAGAGAAGCCGTAACTTCGGTTGATGGACCGGTTATGGTTATTGCGGGCCCCGGATCGGGAAAAACAAGGGTACTTACCTATAGAATAGCACACATTATTAATCAAGGGGTACCGCCCTGGGAAATACTAGCACTTACTTTTACCAATAAAGCAGCCCGTGAAATGAAGGAGCGAATTGAGAAAGTAGTAGGTAGCGGAGCACAACGGGTTTGGGCAGGAACATTTCACTCTCTTTTTGCTAAAATATTAAGAAGAGAAGCACATCGCATTGGCTACCCCAATGATTTTACAATCTACGATACAGATGATAGCAAGAGTGTGATCAACGATATAATTAAATCCCTCAATCTCGATAAGAAAGTGTACAATAATGGAGCAGTGCGAGCAAGGATTTCTGCTGCCAAAAGTAATCTTGTTACACCTAAGGCTTATGTTAATAACGAGGAATTGATGGCTTATGATCGTATGAATCGAAGACCATTGATCTACCAGATTTATGAAAAATATGCCGCCAAGTGCATGCGCGCAGGTGCCATGGATTTTGATGATTTATTGCTTCAAATGTTTCGTTTATTGTATCAAAACCCTGATGGAGTACGAGAAAAGTATCAACGACAATTTAAGTACATTCTTGTAGATGAGTTTCAAGATACAAATCACTTACAGTATTCGATAATCAAGCTTTTGGTAGAATATGCGGGAAGTCAACGGAATATCTGTATTGTAGGTGACGATGCGCAGAGTATCTATTCATTTAGAGGTGCAACAATTGAAAATATTTTGATGTTTCAGACCGATTATCCAAATGTACAGACATTTAAGCTGGAGCAAAACTATCGGTCAACTCAGTTTATCGTTGATGCAGCGAATGAAGTGATCACCAATAATAAACGACAGATTCAAAAGAAGATTTGGACCGATAAGATTGAAGGTGATAAGATCAAATTAATCAAGGCAGTAACCGAGACCGAAGAAGGTAAGCGCGTAGCGGATAGCATCGTAGAAAATAAAAACCGATACAATCTTCGCAACAACGAAATTGCCATCTTGTACCGTACCAATTCGCAATCCAGAATTTTTGAAGAGCATTTAAGGAGGTACAATATCCCCTATAGAATTTATGGGGGCTTGTCATTTTATCAGCGGAAAGAGATAAAAGATATGGTGGCTTATATGAGGCTTACCGTTAATGATAAAGACGACGAGGCACTGAAAAGAATAATCAACTATCCCAGACGAGGAATTGGTAAAACGACAATCGAAAAAATCTCCCAGCTTGCAGATGACAATGAAATGAGCATGTGGGAAGTTTTGACCAAGATTGATTTCGGTCCCAGGGCAAAAAAATCAATTATTGAATTTGTCAAAACCATCCAGTCGTTTAAACAGAAATCGGCTAGTCAGAACGCCTACGAGTTGGCAACCTTTATTTCAAGAAAGTCTGGTATTGCTGAATTGTTGAAAGCAGACACAAGCCCCGAAGGTCAGGCAAGAGTTGAGAATGTAAATGCCTTGTTGGATGCCGTGAAAGAATTTGTTGATAACGATGAATTGATAGAAGGTGAGGAAATTACGGAAAAGTCAATGTCAGCATTTCTTCAGACGATATCCCTGATGACGGATGCAGATCAGGAAAACACAGATACCGATGTGGTAACACTTATGAGTGTGCATGCCGCGAAGGGCCTTGAATATCGTTCAGTTTATGTAGTTGGTTTGGAAGAGAATCTATTTCCATCGTATATGTCGCTGTCATCACCAGACCAGATCGATGAAGAACGTAGGTTGTTTTATGTAGCGATTACCCGAGCAGAACAATATTTAACCTTGAGTTTTGCAGCAAGTCGATATCAATATGGACAAACTCGATATAATGACCCAAGTAGATTTCTTGATGAGATTGGTGAAGGCAATTTGGATTCATTAATCTCTATAAGTAAGAACAGACCTGATTTTCCAGAACCTAAGATATTGGGTAATTTTAAGAAATTGAGAACTGCTAAAAAGCCGGCTCTTGGTATTGATCCGAGTAATTTTTCACCTAGTCCAGCGAATACGATTAAGGAGGGAATGACCGTTTTACATTTGAAGTTTGGTCAGGGAAAGGTACAATCAATTGATGAAAGAATGGTAGCAAGTATTTATTTTGACAGCCTTTCGGAAAACCAGGAGAAACGGATAATGCTGAAATATGCCAAGCTTCAGATTGTGGAATAAGTAATTGTTCAGTTATTGAGTTATTGAATTGCTAAGTTGATCATCAGTCCAGTTTCTCAATTTAGAAAGGACTTGAAAATTTGTTATTTTGGATTTCTTGAATACTATAGCATGGGTTTAATTCGGGTTGGTCTTAGGTATTTGCTTGTGCTTGTATTTACTTCTTCTTTCAATGGTGTTTCGGGACAATATCATGTTAAACCGTTAGATATTTCTAAAAAGATAACTGCACTACAACAATCCGAAGACGGCTATTTATTCTATGGGACGAAAAACGGAGAGTTTGGCCTTTATGATGGGTTGCAATTCTACAGGCTTGAAGACCTGGATGCCCACATTCGATCCATTTCAACTGAAGAAGGCGTTATTTTTCTGGAGACAAGTAAGGGGCTTTATGAACTAGAAAAGATAAGAATCAAACAACTTAGTAGAAATAATCTTGACGTTCTGGCAAGGTCATTGGATAATTCATTTTTAGTGACGACCAGCGGCGTATACCTCAAATCGAATGCTGAGTATGCTCCTTCAAAGGAGGATTTTTTTGATATTAATGAAATTCAATTTGGTTCTTTTTTCAATGTGGGAGATTTGGAATATTTCCGAGCCGACAAGAACTTGTATGTGAAAAAAAATCGTTGGCGTTCAGCTCTTATTCATAGTGAAGGTGATTACGACATCATCCCTTGGAATTCCTCGAAGATGATGATTGCAGATCGCAAGGCACTCTTTTCATTTGATAATGATGGTTACGTAGACACTCTGCTTCACTTGCAAACTGAAAGGCCAAATAGAATTTTTAAATTATCCGGATCCAATTTATTGCTATGTTCTTCTGATTCGGTAGGTGTCTTTAATGTACGCAAAAGAGAGTTAACCAATTTTTATCGTTTGCCAACCGGGCTGATAACATGTGCTACTGAGGATGACTGGGGAAATATCTGGATCGCGGCAGGGTCATACATTTATCAGATAATTGATCGATCCAATGACGGTCGAAATCAACCTCCAAACATAAAAATTAAGTCCATTCGCATCAATGGCATCAAAAATGAAGTCAAGGAATCTTTTCATTTGGATAAAGATGTCAATGATATAGAAATAGAGTATAGTGGTGTACATTTGACGTATCCTCAGAATTTGGAATTCCAATCGTTATTGACGGTTAAGCAGAGCTCTTTAGACAATAATTACAATACAACTCAACAAGGAGAATGGTCATCTGCAACCAAATCGAGAAGAGTCGAATATCGGGATCTTGAACCCGGTAAGTATTCTTTTCAACTTAGAGGAACAGTCGATGGGGAATACTTTATGTATACCAAACCCATTGTATTTACGGTTGAAAGTAACGTTGTCCAATCGATTTGGTTGGTCGGTTTTCTTGGAGCGGTAGGAATATTGATGATTGCCTTATTTTTTAATAGCAGGTACAACTCACTAAAGCAAAAATCAGAACAGGAAAGACGCCGTTTGATTCAGGAAAATAAAATGCTTACACTTCAGCAAAAAGCTCTGCAGCTCCAGATGAATCCTCACTTTGTATTTAATTCTCTAAACTCTATTCAAGGGCTAATTGCCAAAGAGGATAATCAAAAAGCCAGACGATATCTCCAAGAGTTTTCCACGATGATGCGGAGTGTCTTGAATCAAAGTCGAGAAGAGACAATTTTATTGAGCGAAGAGATAAAATATTTGAAAAGTTATCTCCATCTCGAACAAATGGCTAACAATGATAAATTTGATTGGGAAGTCTTTATTGATCCTGAGTTGGAAGACGATATTCGAATTCCTACCATGATCATACAGCCTTTTGTTGAGAATGCAATCCTGCATGGAGTTAGGACCTTGAAAGACAGAAGAGGTAAAATCCAATTGAATTTTGAGATGAATGGAACTAAAATTTGCTGCAAGGTAGTCGACAATGGAATAGGGAGAGAAGCTGCTGCTGCTCTTAAAAAATCCAGTCATAAATCCGTTGCTATTGAAGTCGTGAAAGAGAGACTTACTTCAAAGTTGAAATCTGCTAAAACATCACCCATACAATATTCAGATGTATTGAATGTCGAAAATAAAGTGATTGGTACTGAAGTAGTACTTTTTATACCGATTACGAACTGATTACGAATCGGTTGGCTGCGCTTTTTTTAGTTGCGCTTCTTTTCGACGTCTGATCATCACTTCTCTAATCCATATTGGAATAATAATAGCACCACCAATCAAATAGGAATAGTAGGTAATGATTCTCCATACCAGTGCTACCAGTGATGCAATCCCCTCTGATACATAATCAATATAATAACCTCCAAATAAATATTCTGCTATTCCGGCACCGCCTGGCGTTGGGCTAAAAGATGTCGTTATATGCATCGTTTCACCTCTGGCCATGATCAGAAATTGATTGTAAAAGTCCATTGGAGTAGTGCTAATCAGCGCTATTATGATGCAATTGATAGCCAGGAATCGAGTCACCCATGCCCCGGCTGTAGCAATCATCGCTTTGGCGTGGAACATGTAGTTTTTTTTCTGCATTTCCTTTGATGTATCTACCACATCCATTGCGGTTTGTCTCAAGTCTTTCTTAAACCGCCTTAATAAGGTAAACCTACTAAATAAAAGAAGTAATCTTTTAATCGATGTTGGGTTCACAAAAAGACCATAGTAGAAAACAGACCCATAGGCCGCCATAAATAATATTACGCCTAAAAATGTAAAACCGAAGCCATCCAAATCACTCAGGGATTCCATTCCCGGTCGGATCATAATTGGACCCAAGAACATATATAACAAGGGTATCGAAACAACAAAAAAGATAGTATCAATAACCATGGAATACAAGACTACGGATACGGTCTTAGCGGCGGATAGTTTTTCCTGCGCCAGTAAAAAAAGTGCGACACCGGACCCACCAATACTTGTTGGACTTACGGCGGAAGCAAATTCCCAAAGCACAATCAATTCCATTGATTTGGGCCATGAAAATTCATTGTCCGTCATAATACGCATTCTCCAACTGTAGAAAAGATGACGAATTATATACATTAAAACAGCCATGAAAATCCAGAAAAAGATATGAAAATCCCAGTTGATCTTGGATAGTTCGTCCATGTCAAGCTGCCGATACATTAACCATACGACAACAGCCAACCCAATAATAATGGGAGGTATTATTCTACTCAATCGAATGCTCTGGAGTACGGAAGAATCCTGAAATTCGTCTTGGATATTGCTCACTTGGTAGGTCTTATAATTATGCTTCTTAAAATTGGGTGCAAAAGTACAAACTTAATTAGAAGTGAAAGGTTTTCAAACGCAGTAAATATCACTTATTAAGTATGTCTACTTGCTTCAATTCCTCTGCTTCGCTTGAAAGGCCAAAAAGAGCAATCTCTACGGCACTCCCCTACTTAATTTACAATCATAATCTTTGTAACAAAGCTATCCGGCGTATCCAGGGTGGCCGTTCCGGTACTAAAAACATAATAAACACCGGTAGCAGCTCTTCTACCTGTATAATCTCTGCCATCCCAAATCGCCTGACCTCCAAGTGCGGTAGTTTCATGTACTAATTTTCCATTGAGATCGGTAATCTTTACATTGGCATCTCTGGCCAGCCCTTTGATGGCTATATCTCCTTCATATCCTGGACGCACTGGATTGGGATAAGCAAAAACCTGACTGGAATGTCTGTTTGTTCCACCCAACGTTTCTGTTCTATATGACTGTAGCCCTTTGTTGGTGGCGATGTACATGATTCCGGTATCGTCATCGTATTCGAAGGCTGTGATGGTATTGTCAAACAAGGGTGAGTTGTCTACGTTGAATTGCATCTCCAGCGTTTTGGCATCGGGAGATTGAACAAAAATTCCATTTCGAGTACCAAACCATTTTCGATTGGCACCATCAAATGCAATGGCCCTGATATCTTCGGTTTCGAGCAAAATCGCCGCAATACTATCTTGGGTAACTTGTCTTCGACTTCCTCGATTTTCATTCGTAAAGATTGATGAGCCACTATCAAATACTACGGGTCCCTGATTGGTGCCAACCCAGACTTCACCATCCAGATCTACAGCAACGGTGTTGACAGTTCCGGTAACAATTTCACTATTGGCAGAATTGATAAATCTACTTTGATCATCGCTGGGATCGGCAATGGTTCCACCATCGGAATGAACCACAACACCACCGGCTGCCGTACCCAATACAGACCATGTATATCCATTTTTATCCACCACAACTCGAGCAAGTTCATTATCACCTACGGGATTAAAGGCGTGCCAGTTGCCTTCCGGCGTCAATGCGATAAGAGGATTGACAGCTCCATAATTATTCATCCATAGATTGCCATTAAAATCAAAGGCCAAACCAGAAATACGTTCTCTTTCGCTGTCTCCAATCGTACCCGTGATGGGACTGGGAGTATTATCGGTATTGTATAAGATAGCCGTGCCATCTACTGGGTTGTACTCCAATAATCCTTCGAAGTAAGACGCCACAAAGACACGATCATCATCAGGATGCGGTTCAATCTGAAAATTATTTAGAAAATCCTTACCGACTAATTCATCAATATTTCTGTTGTTGTAGGTAGTCCAAAGACCATTATCTAAAATGTAAAACCCATCTCGATTTGCTTGAGGAGTATAATTGTCCTGTACTCCACCAGAAGCTACATACAGCTTATTATCCTGGATATCAATATCACTTACCGTTTCATCACTTGGGCTATTTAATAGGTCTTTGTGACAACCGCCGTTAATGTTATCCGACCATCGTATTTCTGAAAACTCATCACCATACCACATTCGGCCCTGTTCGTCTTCAATGGCATAAGTGATCAAATTGGAACAGCCCGAAAGTCCACTGAAAAAACTATTGTCTTCCCGCATAATGAGTGTTCTACCAAACTGACTTCTCAAGGCTCCAATTAAAAGTTTATCATTACCGGGTGCCAGAAATCGAATTTCAAAATCCTCAAAATTGGTCAATGGGATATTTTCAAATTGCCCGTTGGGTAGTTGGTAATAAAGCAAGTTTTCGACGTTGGTGTACAATGAATTGTTGAATACTTCAACGTGATAGGCCTCGTAATCATTGAATAAGCCGTCAGAAGCATCCAGATAGGTCCATCCCGAAAAATCAATGATATTTGGATTTTCTACAATGTTTACGAAGTAGATACCATCGTCTGTAGCCGCATATAGAATATCTCCATTTGAAGTAATGTCATTGACGATTACATTGGTGAAGATCGTAGATGCGAATTCCAATTTTTGAAGATTAAGCTCTACGATACCAAATGCAGTGGCAAAAAATACAGATTCCTCATTCGGTATGTGGATGTCGTTAATTGAGCGATCTCCGGTGAGAATTTGATTATCTTTTATTTCTGAAAGATTGATTACCTCACCGTCTACTATGATATCGATGTTGCTATTGTCATAGACAATAATCAGTTGTTCGTTAAAATCATCGTATTGAATTCGTCGAATTCCAACATCGGTCAAACCCTCGACCTTGGACATGAACATCACATCTGTTACATCAGATTTATTGATGCTAAATAATGCTTGTTCTGTGGAATAATAGACTTTTTCTGCACTTTGAGTGACCCATCTTCCCTCATTATAGGGTAGAAATGACCTCCATTCTCCAATTCTTTGGTCAATTTGACAAAACGATTGGATACAAGTTAAAGCTAGGATTGAGAAGCAAAATAAATAGCGCATGTGCTTTTATCGATTTAGGCCTTTAAAACGCAAATTACGGTGCAAAAGTATGATTTGTAGGTAGATTATAGAGAATGGATAAGAAAATATAGAACAGCATTTCGTGTGAATGACAAAAGTAATATCAGAAAACGCATCATCAGGAATTAAAGCCGCTATTCTTTTTTTGTCTTTATGGACAAGACTCCCCAATAATTTATCGAATAATTTCAAACTCTTGCGAAATACTATTCCCCATTTGATCGACGATCGTTACTTGATGATTTCCAACTTCAGCCTGAACGTCCATGGAGTGTATATCTTCCGTATATCCTAAATATTCATTGTCCAAATGCCAGTATAAGATACTTTTTGGATCTTGATGTGTTGCTTTGAAGATGGCACTTTCTCGTTTTTCATCGATATCCACAGGAAGATAGATTTTGGCTCGTTCGGTTGGATAAAGGAAAGACATCAATTCACTATTGGCTTCCTGAACACAATCCAATCGAAAAGAGGGAGCTTTTTGATATTCGGGATGAAATTTTCGATAATAGAATGCCATGGATGGAGGTAACTCAAACCAACCTACATGTTTCATTTTGGAAGGAGATTCACATTTACTCGTGACTCTATTTCCATCTTGATCCAGATGAACCAGGCTATGATACGGACAGATTCCGGAGTCTTGTCCGCGTGCAGGAGCATAAATTGTGTCAATAGGATGACAATGGTGCGAAGCTAAATATCCACTTTTACTGCATGTAGCAAATGGGAAAAGATCATCTACAGGTTCATCGAAAAATCCAGATTCCGGTAGTCGATTCAGTACATCAAAAAGGACGGGTCCCGCTTTTTTTACACCCACTAACCCATGCCTACCTTCACCATCTGCATTACCGACCCATACACCAATGGTATAATTTGGCGAGATGCCAACTGCCCATGCATCGCGATGTCCATAGCTTGTACCCGTTTTCCAGGCAATCGGACGGGATGATTCAAATTGTTGCCAATCACCTTCTTCATCCGGGCGCAGCACCTGCCGCATCGCCTGAAAGGTCTTATAAATAGAACCTGCTGAAAGAGAAACAGGATCGTATTGATCCGCTGTTGGATACGATTTGGCAGCAAGAGATGGCAAATGAATATCTTTTGAATAATACTTACTATTTTCGGAATGGAATCGCATCAATATTCTTCCCATGGAAGCATAGGCGCCGCAAAGTTCCCATAATGTAACCTCTCCTCCACCCAAAATCAGCGATAATCCATAGTGATCAGAAGATTTATTAATAGAAGTGAATCCAAGATCATTCAATCGATTGATGAATGGTTGTACGCCATAGTTTTGAAGCGAGAGTACCGCCGGAACATTCAAAGACATGGCCAATGCAAGATCAGCCGGAGTAGCTCCTGAAAATTTTCTATTATAATTTTTAGGATTGAATCCTCTGATTTGAGTGGGCACATCTTTGATTAAGGTATGAGGAAGGATCTTCCCCTCTTCCAGCATGTAAGCATACAAAAAGGGCTTCAGCACACTGCCCGAACTTCTTTTGGCTTGGATCATATCCACAGATGATTCATGCTTTGATTTTGGGGCATTTCCAAGATACCCCAATACATTTCCTGATTTGGTATCCAAGACCAGGATGGCCAGATTGTGAATATCATTTTGTGAATTTAGAGCATGATGATAATTTCCAAGGTCGATGAGTGTGTTTTGAACTTTATTATCAAGTGTGGATTTTATTTGTGTACCGGGAGAAATCTTATGGACATGCTCCAAAAAGTGACTGGCGATGGAAGGCAGTGGATAAGGAGATAAGGGAATAGGTTCTAGCACGCCTAGTTCATAGTCATCCTCCGTGATGAGACTTTCTTCCTTCATTTTCAAAAGCAATCGATTTCGTTTGTCTAATAACTTTTGTCGGTTTTTGGATAAGTGGATGAGAGAAGGAGCGTTGGGAAGCACCGCCAGCATTGCAGCCTGAGCGATGGATAATTTTTCGGGAGCTTTTTTGAAATAGCGCCAACTTGCCGTTTCAAGGCCCACTACATTTCCACCAAAAGGGGCATGACTGGCATACAATTGTAGGATCTCTTTTTTGGAATAGGAAAATTCAAGCCGGAGGGCTTTGATCATTTCGATCAGTTTTTGCCACACACTTCTGGGTTTTCCTTTGCGAGAGAGTCGAATGACTTGCATAGATAGCGTCGAAGCTCCACTTTTAATTTGCCCTGCTTCAAAATTCTGAACCAAGGCACGGCCAATTGCAATGGGATCTATTCCCGGATGATAGTGAAATCGTTCGTCTTCAAACGTAAGAATGGCATTTTTAAAATGAGCGGGCACACTATCGATCAGAGGGAATCTCCACTGTCCATCATTTGCAATCCTGGCGCCCAAAAGTTGGCCGTCTGTATCATTTAATACAGTACAGTAGGGATCATTGAATAGTGGTTTGGGCAAACAGAAATAAAACCAAATCATCGAACAGGTGAAAAGGAAAAAGATAAATCGCTTATATTTTAGGATAAGCTTTTTGATGATGGTGTTAAGTATTAATTATTGACGGTTAATTTAGAATTTTCTTGGGAAAGACAAACGGATCAAGAAGGATTCGATCGTTGTGAGGTATTATTCGTAAGTATTTTCTTTTTTTGTACTAAATGGAAAAGCCATGATTTCGAAGATTAAAATTGTTGAATGCCTCACGGTTGTCAACAAGAAGTCTACGGTCATCAAAATAATTCGTTTGGTATGTTGAGATGTCTTTACATTGGCTTTAAATCAAAAAATAAAAACTCATGAAACGAATCGTATTATTTGTAGCCAGTGTTGTTATGTGTTTGAATACCGGGTGTTCTCAGGAAGTAGCAGAGGCAAAAAGTTTATTGGTCGCGGAAATTAATAATAAGGAGATTGCGGATTTAATCAGCAGTAACATAGCATTGTTTCCAAATAATACGCAGCTATCCATTGCCCTCATTGATGGAGACCAAACAACGTTTATCGGAGTAAAAAGAGATCGGGATGAATTGATCACCACACGCAATAAAAACTCAGTTTTTGAAATAGGATCAATCAGTAAGGTGTTTACATCAATTTTGCTTTCCAATCAAGTCAATGCTCATCAACTTGACTTGGATGATAAAGTGCAATCATTTATGACATTTTCTGAGGAAAAAGCATCGGAAGACAGTAAAGAAATGACCTTGCGCATGTTGGCCAATCATACTTCCGGATTACCAAGAATCGCTCAGAATATGCTTCCGGTAATGATGCAAGATCAGACCAATCCTTATAAAAATTATACACCAGAATTATTGAAGGAATTTTTCATGGGTGAGATTATTCTGGAAAATGCACCGAATACAGCCTATTCGTATTCTAATTTAGGAACGGGTACATTAGGGTATATTTTGACCCAAAATACTGGAAAGACCTATGAGAAGTTGTTACAGGAGGATATTTTTGGTCCATTGGGAATGGGAAGCAGTTCATCTCTGCTTACAATGATTGATGCATCAAAACTAGTGAAAGGCCTTGATCCTGCAGGTGCTGAGACATCGAATTGGGATTTTACCGATGCTGCCGTGGGAGCTGGAGGTATCAAATCTACCGCAGTGGATATGGAAAAGTTTGTACGTAAAAATTTCGAAGACGATCCAATGTATGTGTTGCCACAAAAACTAACTTTTACCGTGAATGACAATTTACACCTTGGATTGGGGTGGCATATCTCAATTGAGGATGAAAAGAATTATCATTGGCACAATGGAGGTACCGGAGGCTATAGATCATGTATGGTATTGCATAAGGAAGATAAAAAATCAGTCATCGTACTGTCGAATGTTTCCGCTTTTGGCAACAAGTCGGAGAATATCGATAAACTTTGTTTTGAATTGATGCAAACACTCTAATAGTGAATTTAAGGTACGGACTCATTGCATTACACATTGTATTTTGGGTATTGAATTACCTCTACATCACAAGTGGTAACCTGGGATGGAATGGATTTGACAATAGTAATGAGACCCTATCCTTGGCCTATACATACGGAATCGTATTTAACGCTGCACTCTTTTATATTCAGGTGTTTTGGTTGGTGCCGAGGTATTATATAAGAAGTAAAAAAGGATTATTTTGGCTGCTTTCGTTGTTGTTTTTGCTTTTGTTGACTTCAATAGAAACAGCACTGGACTTACAGGTTGCGGCAAAGTTTGAAGTTTATAAAGGGTCGGATTTTCCATTGTATATTTTTGCCATACCCTGGTTTTACCACAATGTAATCTTTCACACACTATACAGTTTGACAGGCTTTTTCTATCAATTTTTCTTTGAGTACCGAAGAGCAGAAAATGCAAAGAAGGAATTGTTGCAAGAAACACATAAGTCAGAGCTTAAATACCTGAAGGCACAGCTGAATCCTCATTTTTTATTTAATGGCATCAACAGCGTATATCACCTTATTGGGAAGAATAATCCGAGAGCAAAAGAAACGCTGATGCAATTTTCCGGGTTGCTGCGATATCAATTGTACGAAAGCAGTGAGGCGTTTATCCGATTGGAAAAAGAGCTCGATTATGTAACGCAATTTATCCGAATGGAGGCCGTCCGAAAAGGGGATGATATTGATCTGTCGTACCATATCAATTATGAAAATGCCTCTCAAAAAATTGCTCCCTTATTGATGACACCCTTTATCGAAAATGCTTTCAAGCACGTAAGTCATCATGATGCGAGCAGTGAGAATAAAATATCCATCAACATTGCTGAAATGGACCAATATCTTGAATTAGAAGTGAGCAATACATGTGATGCAATACCTGAGAAACAGGGTTTTGGTGGAGTAGGACTGACAAATGTAAAACGAAGACTAGAACTCCTTTATCCGGAAAAACATCAATTGGAAATCGTTGAAATGGATTCATCATTTTTGGTAAACCTAAAGATCGATTTGTCATGAAGGTCCTGAATTGTTTAATTGTAGACGACGAACCTCTGGCACGAGAAGGACTTGCCGACTACAGTAAAGATATTTCTATTTTAAATGTAGTTGGGGTATGTAAAAATGCCATGCAAGCCAATGATCTTTTGCACAATGAAAAGGTCGACCTTCTGTTTTTAGACATCAATATGCCCAGGATGACGGGTTTGGCTTGGCTTAAGACCTTGAAGAATTCCCCTTTGGTAGTTATGACCACAGCCTATCCCGAATATGCCCTGGAAAGCTTTGAATATGAAGTCATTGATTATCTGGTAAAACCCATTTCATTTGAGCGTTTTTTGCAAGCGGCTAACAAAGCGTATCGATTGCACTTTACATCTGAAGATGACGATGTCTTTTTTGTAAAAAGCGATAAGGCCTTGAAAAAAATTGTTGTGAATGATATTCTCTATCTGGAAGCCATGCAAAATTATGTAAAGATTGTCATGCGCGAAGAGTCCATTATCACCCACTCCACCTTAAAACAGCTTCATGCGAATCTGACCGAAAATCAATTCATCCAAACCCACAAATCGTTTTTGGTGGCTAAGAATCACATTGACGAGATTGAGGGGAATCAGATATGGGTCGGGGGGTATACGGTGCCGATAAGTGTGCGACTGCGAAAGGAGGTGATGAAGTTGATATTAGGGCGGTTGTAGTTATTTTATTTGGAATCTTTTTCGTTTTGATAGTTGTCAAATTGAATTGGATATTTTCATTTCTACAGAGCACAAAAAAGACATTGTATTTTTTGGAATGATTTCGATTTTTGCGGAGAATCTTAACTCCTCATTCGTAGTAATTCACTCTTGAAGCGAACAGTTGAATAATACCAATTCAACTAAAAATATCACAGATATTGGCTTCATCAGGTTTTGGTGGTGCTTTTTGTTTGTGCTATATTTAGGTGTTGAGACGATGGAGGAACGATACCAATTTTCCATTTATCGAGTATGGTTTGGATGCACCTACACCATGTATAAATGTAATTATAGTAGTTAGTTAAGTAATAGTAAAGTACAGCTAATCGTAATGCGGTATATTGTTGATTAATTGGTCATGTGTTAGCAAGAAAACCGATATGACAATAAAAACCATAGAAAATTTAGCTATTTAAAT